>NZ_BAABCP010000002.1:300000-507409 GCF_039539005.1 Microbacterium soli | reverse complement strand
GCTGCTCCGCGAGCTGCTGCTCATCGATGATCTCTCCCGTCACAGGATCGATCATCTCGGTCGTGTCCATCACGGCCTATTCCTCTCGGTCAGGCCGACCCAGAAACACCGAAAATAAGACAGTCCCGCTGCGGTGGGTGTCGTGCGCGAATGGGTCGGGAAGCCGCTGTGCCCGCTCTGCGACTCGCTGCCGCGCTTGCTCCTGCTCGGCGCGCTTGGCTTCGATGCGTTCGGCGGCTTCGTTCACGGGCAGGCTACGGAGTTGGTCGGCTTCGGCCCGAGTCATGGCGCCCCGGTTTCTGGTGTCGCGAGCCTTGCGGTGGGGGCTGGTGGTGCGAATGCCGAGCTGGTCGCGGCGGGCCTGCTGTGGCCCGTACTCGCTGACCAGCAACGCCAGACGCTCCTGCTCATGGCGTTCCCGCATCGCCTCACGGTTGGCAGTCGCGGCGGCGACGGTCTGCACAGCCTCGGCCACGCGAGGATCGGTCTCTGCACGCTTCTCGGCGGCCCTGCTCGCCCATGCCGGGAGACAATCGGCGTAGGTCGGGGTGGTGCCCCATTCGCTGCTGACCTGTCCACGCAGCTCCTGCGTGTGTTCGGTCGCGGCGCGGTGCTCAGTACGGGCTTTGCGCCTGCCGAACCTGCCCACGGTGGCGAGGCGGGCGCTGGTAGCGGCCTCGTTCTCCACGGCGGCGAGGTAGGCGGCCCCGTCGTGCTCGGCTTGGACGGTGAGCGGCCTGGCGGCCTCGGCGCGCACCTGCTCGGCGACTTCTTCGGCCTTGCGGAGTACAGCAGCACTCTCGTCGTCCTCGGCGCGGTGGGTGGAGCGTTGGGCGTCGAGCCTGGCGGCGATCTGCTCCCATCGTGCCGCCGTCCGTTGTGCGCGTTCGGCTTCGTGGTCGAGGCGGGCGAGTTCTTCGGTGACGAGCCGCACGGGGCCGTCGTTGACGAGGCCGCGCACGGCTTCTTGTGCGGCGTGGGTGGCGTGGTCGAGGCCCCGGTCTGCGGGGTCGCGTTCCATCGCGTCGATGAACTGCGCCCGCGCATCCGCGAGGTCTTCCGCGACGACGTGGAGCCGGTTCGTGTTGCGGCCTCGGGTCATGCCGACGTAGACGCCCGCCGCGCTCGTCGCCTCCGACAGCACCGTGTGCGAGGCATCGACGGTGGCGCCTTGGACGCCGTAGGCGGTGGCGGCGTAGGACAGGTGCGCATGCTCACCCAAATACTCGGCAGGCAGGGCAACGGTGCGCGGGCTCTTGCGCCCGCTGCCGACCTCACGCGCGTAGACCGTGCCGTCGCTCTCGACGTGCTGCACGATCCACTGCTGCCGGTTCGCCACCCCAAGATCACTGTTGTTCTTGCGGGTCTGGATCAGGTCACCGGCCCCGATGCTCAGCCCGTCGCTGCCGGTCTCCGTCACCGTGTCGTCGACCTCGCCACGCTCGATCCGTCCGGCGCGGATGCGCTCATTCAACGCCGCCGCCTCGTCATTGGTCGACACCGTGATCGCCTCGCCGTCGCCGTCGCGGGCGCGGGCGCGGGCGCGGGCGCTGACGGTGATGTGGTCGCGGGCCTGCTCGTCGTCCGCATGCAACGTCACGAGCTTCATAGCGGCGAGCCGGTCGAACACCTCGCCGGGGTTCTCGCGGTCTCGCATCGCCAGCGTGAGCGCCGCGTACTGGGCATCGGTGAAGCGATGCAGCTCGCTCATATCGTAGGTACGGCCCCTGATCTGTGCGGCAATGTCGAGCACACCGCCGCGCCCGACGGCGGGGAGTTGGGCGCGGTCGCCGACGAGCGCAACCGTCGCGTTTGCTTCGGCAGTGATGGTGAGGAGGGCGTGGGCGGTGTCTTGGTCGAGCATCCCGGCCTCGTCGACGATCACCCGCTCACCCCGCGACAGCACCGTTTCTCGCGGTGGGCCGGTGAATGCGCGCCCGGTCTCAGGGTCGGTATCGCCCCGCGTGAGGCGTGTCCATACGCCGTCGGCGTTCCACCGCCACCCATGCGCATACACCAGCGCCGCAACACTGGTGGCGGGTACGCCGAGTTCGTCGTGCGCGACCTGCGCCGCCCGCAGCGTCGGCGCAACCACCCGCGACGCCCTGCCCTGCTCGGCGGCGACCTCGATGGCGCCGCCGAGCATCGTGGTCTTCCCGGCCCCGGCTGCACCCTCCACGATCACCAGCGGATCGTTCGAGGCGACCGCAGCGGCGGCGACCGTCTGCCCCTCATCGAGCCCGGCGGTGTGTGCGGCCTCGGTCACGTCCGCTGGTTTCGGCTCCCGGCGCAGGGTTGCGGCGGTGAGCTGGTCGCGCAGCGCGGTCTCAGCGGCGACCACGCCGACGCTGGTCAGGTGGGCGACGTACTCCGGTGCAGCTGCGCCAGGCGGCAGGATGGAGAAGCAATCCGATACCGCAAGATCGGTTGCGAGGCTCACGAACTCGCGCAACTCCTGCGGTGTGGCCTGCACGCCTGCCTCGGTCGTGATCCGGGTGACATGTTCCTCCACAGTGTGCGGCGTCCATGCCGACGCACTAGCGGCGCACCGATCCAGCGCCCGCGACGCGACCTGTTGCATGCTGAGGTCTTCAAGCAGCACTGGGGGTTGCGCAGTCTTGCGTTCGACCCGTTCGGGGTCGTATCCGGCTTCGCGCAGCTCGGTCACCCATGCGGCTTCCTCCCGCAGGGTGGTGGGCTTCTTCGCGGGTCGCTCATACGCCCACGCCTCGGCGCGCAGGCGGGAGGCGACGACCGGCCCGATCATCTCGCCGGGGTGCGCTTGATCCCATTCGGATTCGAAGCGTTCGAGATTCTTGCGCACCTGCTCGCCCCGCTTCGACATGAGCGCGTTGAACGGCTCCAACTCGGCGACTTCGCCGGTGGCGGGGTCGAGGGTCAGGCCGTGCCGGTCGAGCACGGCGGCGAGGTCGGGGTGGGCGGCGATCACGGCGGTGCCGAGGGCGCGGATCGCGCCCTGCTGCTTGAACAGCGCAGCGCCGTTCAAGCCCCGCCACTTGCCCGCCGCCCACACTCTCATGCCGATCTGCATATGAATATGCCGGTGCGGATCACCCGCCCGCGACGTGCGGTGCGTGATGCCCACGACCTGCATGCTCTCGATGGGTACGACCTCCTGCGCCCCCAACGGCCCGACACGAGTCACGGAGTGCTGGGCGAGCCAGCGCCGAATCTCGCTGAGGGCATCCTGTTGCGCCGCATCCAGCACCTCCGAGACCTCGGGGTGCAGGGCGGCGGCGATCGACAAGCTCTTGGGCGTGTTGATGACCATCTCCATGAACCGGGGCGAGCCTCGCCGATCCGACCCCGCCCGGCGCGGTTTGCCCATCGACTCGCCCGTGAGCGGGTTCTCCCAGTCCACCCACCTCGCATACCCCACAGGATCAAGCGCCAGCTCAGCGGTCACCTCGCCCGATCCGTCGAGTGCCGCGAACTGCGCGACGGTCGCTTCCGCGCCCAGGTAGTAGTCGTCAGCGCGGGAACAGTCGGCCTCGACGTAGCGCAGCGCGTCGGCTCCGGTGCCCCGGAACGGGATCACGCCGCCCTGCATCTCGACCACCACCCTTGCGTCTGCCCCACTCACCATCTAGCGTATCAGCAACTACGTCACTTAGATTACGTTCATTCACTGAGATAAGGGCGAGAACCGGGAGGGTGTGGCGAGCGGTTGGGAGCGCTGGGGGGTGTGGCGAGCGGGTGCGCTCGCGAGTGCGGCGAGGGGCGGGGGCTTGGTGTCAGGAGAGGGAGGATGCGACGGTGGCGATCCAGGCGCGTTGGCGGCGTGTCTCGACGGCTCGGGGGTGGTAGTTCGTTCGCACCCACTCCACGGCGGTGTCGGCTGGAACGCCGCTCATCACGGCGAGCACCGCGAGGGCGGTTCCGGTTCTGCCGATCCCGCCGCCGCAGGCAATCTCGACTCGCTCGGACGCGGCCCGCGTGTGAGCTTCCCTGAGCGCGTCTACGGCGTCCTCGGTGGAGGCAGGCAGGCGGAAGTCGGGCCACCTGACCCAGCGGTAGGGCCAGTCGGCCACGCGAGGGTCGCGGCCCAGGAGGTAGACGGCGAACTCAGGGGCCGGGGCCTGACCGCGAGGCCGACGCGCACCTGTGCCACGGATCAGACGACCGTCCGGCAGGCGCACCACGCCCGCGTCGTCAACCGCCCAGCTCGTCATGCGGGCCTTATCCGGCGCGGCCTCGGCGTCCGGGTGGGAGCAGTCCTTTGCGGCGGGCGCGGGCGACCCAGCCCTGCGCGGTCGAGAGCGGCACGCGGCTGAGCTCGGCCATTCTCGCGGTCGGGTTCGGTTCGCCGTCGTCTACGAGGCGGGTGTGCTGGAGGGCAACGACCTCGTAGAAGTCCGGGGTGCGCTTCGGGTTCCCCAACGGCTTCATCACATCCGCCGAGCGGAGGACGCGACCCGACGGCATGGTCATGGTGCTGCCCTCGAACCGGCTGGCTCCGGTGACGGCGAACTGGCGGCGGTTGATCGCCGCCTCGATCCGCGACGTGGGCAGGTTGCGGAGCATCGGGCTCGCCACGGGATCGCCTGCCCACTCGGGCAGGTAGACGATCCCGGTGATCCGCACCTCGCCCTTGGGTTCCTCGTCCAGCAGGTATTGGCGTTGCAGGCGCAGCAGCACACGAGTGGACGACTCGGTGTGCTGGATGAGGAACCAGCGCCCGGAGTCGGTGTTGTTGTGGCTGGAGTTCAGCCTGCGATCCAGCCCCGGCGCGGGATCGACCCACTGCTCATACCTGAGTGCCGCGTCGATCGCGGGGCTGTCGCGTTCGGGGTCGATGGGCGAGGCGTCGGGCATCTGCCAGCCCGCAGGCAAGTCCGCCGCGACCAGCAGCGGCACACTTTCCAAGTCCTCGATCATGCTCCCAATCCTACATGACCTCATGCAATGGCCGCTACGCCATGTGTGTGCTACTCTATAACTCACGTATCTGCCACGACGTGAGATAGAGATGAGCGACCGGCCCCGACGCACGAGTGATGAGTCGCCGCGACGCGCGGCGCAGAGCAGGGGTGCGCTCGGAACAGGCAAGGGCAACGATCCGCCTCAGTTGCGACTGCGGGCGGAGCGACGGGAGGAACCAGACATGCGCAAATTGGTGGAGTGGGTGCTGAACATCACCCAGGCCCGCTACGACGCGCACCGCGCCGGGGAACCCGACCCCTACGACCTCCCGGCACCTGATGGACTCGGGCCGGTGTCAGACGAACGAGGCAGAGTAGAAGCAGAGCAACCGCACCAACGAAGGAGCACCGCATGAGCACCATCACCGCTCCCGCCCTCGCCCCGGCAGGCGTCACCGACGGCTGGACAGGCGACAAGCCGGTGCTGCTGGCCGTGTCCTATCTACGTGTCTCCACGCGCGAGCAGGCCGAGCGTGGCGGCACTGACGAGGGGTTCTCGATCCCCGCCCAGCGTGAGGCCAACCAGCGCAAGGCCGACGAACTCGGGGCGCGGATCGTGCACGAGTTCGTGGACGCAGGCGAGTCGGCACGCTCGGCGGATCGTGACGGCCTGAAAGAGATGCTGGCGTTCATCGCTGCGTCTCGGGTGCAGTTCTGCATCGTGCACAAGCTCGACCGGCTCGCCCGCAACCGCGCCGACGACGTGACCATCCACCAAGCACTGCTGTCTGCGGGCGTGACATTGGTGTCGGCTACGGAGTCGATCGACCAGACGCCCTCGGGGATGCTCGTGCACGGCATCATGTCGTCCATCGCGGAGTTCTACAGCCGCAACCTCGCCACCGAAGTGTCCAAGGGCCTATCGCAGAAGATCGCCCAGGGCGGCACCCCGATGCGCGCCCCCATCGGTTACCTCAACGTCCGCAAGACGGATGAGAACGGCCGCGAAATCAGAACCGTTGAGGTCGACCCCGAGCGTGCGCCGCTGATCCGGTGGGCGTTCGAGCATTATGCCGAGGGTGAGACCTCGGTGACCGGGCTGCTGCGCGACCTCACCGCACGCGGCTTGGTCACGGTGCCGACGCCGAAGCGCCCGAGCAAGCCGCTGGGGAAGAACACGCTCTACAAGCTGCTGACGAACCCGTACTACGCCGGGCTGATCCGGTACAAGGGCGCCCTGTATCCCGGTGCGCACGAGCCCATCGTGGAAGCGGCGCTGTTCGATCAGGTGCAGTCGCTACTGAAAGCGCGGACCGCGAAGCAGACCCGGCATGTGCAGCACGCCCATCACCTCAAAGGCCTGTTGTACTGCGGCACCTGCGGGTCGCGGATGCTCCTCGACTTCGCCACCAACCCGCGCGGCACCACCTACGCCTACTTCGTCTGCTCCGGCCGCGCCGCCAAGAAGACGAGCTGCACGAGGCGGGCGGTTCCGGTCGCGGTCGCGGAACGTCTCGTCGCGGACTCCTACGCCTCCATCACGATCAGCGACGACACCTACCGCGACCTCGCCAAGCGGGTGGACGCGGCGTTCGACAAGCGCATGGCGGGCCACGACCAGGAGATCGCCGACCTCATGGCGAACCGGGCCAAGTTGGAGTCGGAGAGCGACAAGCTGCTGGCCGCGCACTTCGCCGACGCGATTGACCTGCCGACCTTGAAGCGGCATCAAGACCGCATCCGGGCGGGCCTGTCCGACGTGAACCAGCGCCTTGCCGAGCACGATGAGCACCACACCGGCGGACGCGCGTTCCTGCACGACTCGCTGCGGCTGCTCACCGACGCGCACCGTGCCTACGCTCGTTCAGGTGATGCCGACCGGCGGCTGGCGAACCAGGCGTTCTACACCCGCCTCGACATCACCGATGACGAGCAACTACGTCCGCGCCTGGCCGAGCCGTTCGCCACCATCATCCGCGAGAGCAAGACCCCCAGCGACGAGGGAGAGGAACCCTTACGGGAACACACCACATCTTTCGATGTCGCGTGTTCCCGTAAGACACTTTGGGTGGACCTGAGGGGACTCGAACCCCTGACCCCCTGCATGCCATGCAGGTGCGCTACCAGCTGCGCCACAGGCCCATCGCGTTGCGGGACCGGAGCCCCGGCAACCTGTAAAGCATACAACGACGCGCGGAGCGTTCGCCAATCGCTCGGGTGACCCGGGTGTGTCGCCGGTTCGGCGCACAGGCCGAGGCTGATCAGCGCACCGGGATCCCCGCGACCGGGGAGAATCCCGGCATGGCGACGGCGACGTCGACGACGGCATCGGTGAAGTCGGGGAAGCTCGCGTGCAGCACGATGCCGTCCGTGCCCAGCTTCCGCGGCAGCTTGGAGCACAGGCAGCGCAGGTCCTTGATGTTCGGCCAGGTCTCCGGGTCGGCCCGGTAGCGGATCGGCGCGACGTACTCGTCGCCGGAGATCAGTCGGACGGCACTGATCTCCGAGCTGAGCGTCTCATCCGAGAGCTCGTGCGAGAACAGGAAGCTGCTGATCTCCTCATCGGGGGTGAGGCGGAACGTGAGATCGAGTCCGTCGTCGTGGCGGTCGACGGCGAGGACGTCGACGGTCAGCGTCGTGTCGGCGTGCGGGAGCTCCCCCTCGGCCGATCCGAGCACCGGCATGCTCCGTGCATCCAGCTCCGCCAGTTCGTCATCGACCCAGTCGGGCATGGTGAGTGGGGCGCTCCTGTCGGCCGCGGGCGAGGTCTCCTCCACGGGCTCGGGAGCCCCGCCGGTGCAGCCCGCCAGGAGCACCGTGGCGAGGACGAGGGCGACGCCGCCCAACACGCCGGACCGCATCAGTCCTCACCCCCGACGAACACGACCGTGACGCGCCGGTTCAGCGCTCGGTTCTCGTCCGTGTCATTGGGTGCGACGGGTTCCGTCTCGCCTCGGCCCTCGACCGCGAGTGCGATGCCGGGGAGCCGGCTCTTCAGCGCCTGCTCGACCGCGTGCGCACGGCGTTCGGAGAGGTCCTGGTTGTACGCCTCGTCGCCTGTCGAATCGGTGTGTCCGATGACCGTCGCCGAGCGGGCGCCGGAGGCGCGGATCCGTGCGGCGACGTCGTCGAGCGCACGGTCGGCCGCCGCGGTGATCGTGGCCTCGTCGAAATCGAAGAGCACATCGGCGGAGATGTCGACGGTCTCCTCCTCGCCGCTGGAGGTGCTCCTCCAACTGCCGTCGGCGGCACCGCCCGGCTCGTGGAGCACCCAGATCGGGCCGCCGCTGCGGTCAGCCGCCGCCTGCTCCACGGCATCGGCGTCCGGCGCGGTCGGCCAGCCCTGGCCGACGGGCACCGTCTCGGCATCGACCTGCGGCTGCGGGAGCCCATCGCTCACCGGCACGTCGTGCACGACCGTGCCGTATCCGTCCAGATGCATCGAGACCCGCGTGACCTCGGCGGGCAGCTCGGCGAAGGCCGCATACACCGTCTGCCACTCCTGCGGCTCGTCGTCGTCGAGAACCAGCGCATTCGTACACAGGCAGATCCCCGCGCCCTCGTCGGCCAGCAGCGTCGTGTAGAGCTCGCCGCGCTCGCGGACGACGAGCGACGCCTCCGAGATCCCGAAGCCGGAGTTCTCGAAGTTCCCGCGCCGCCAGTGGAACTTCCTCGGATCCGACAGCTCGTCGGAGTCGTAGGCCGTGTCGCTGCGCACCGACCAGTAGGCGACGGTGCCGCCGTCGTAGCGGTATACGCCGTGGACGGCGAACTCGTATCGGCCGTTGGGAATCGAACTCTGCGCGGTGGATGCATCCCCGCGGGCGACGGCGACGACGGGGATCTCCGAGCCCTCCTCGGCGGCCACGGCCGGGCCGGTGAGCAGAAGCGGCGCGGACAGCACCGCGAGCATCGATGCAGCTGCTGCGTTCCTGGCGTTCCTGGCGTTCATCGGCATCCCCTCCGGGCATCCCCCTGCCCGCTGTCGTGCACTCCGACGACCACCCTATACAGAACCGACCGGCCTTGCGACGCCCGACCGGCCGAGCGGGAGGATGATGGAATCGAAGATCGGGCGGCGAAGGAGCAGGTCATGGCGGAGACGACGGAGTCGGTGCAGCAGGCGGAGCGGATCCGGGCGGCGATCGAGGGCCCGGTGTCGTTGGGTCCGGGATTCCTCCGCGGGGAGGTCACCGTGCAGGCGATGACGGATGCCATGATCGCCGCCGTCCGCGGATACCAGGCCGGCGAGCAGGCGGCCGGGCGCGATCTCGCACCTCTGGGCTCGGAGTCGGCGGAGCTGATCCCCGTGCTCAAGGAGCTCATCACCTGCGGTGGGGGATACCAGGCCGGGCGGTGCGACGCGGCGTGCGTGGCGCGGACGATGACGTATCTGGTGAGCGAGTTCGGCTCCGCCGAACAGGCATGAGCGGAGGGCTCAGGAGAACACGCTGAGCCCGTACAGCACGAACATGAACAGGTGGGTCGCACCGTGCACGGCGGTGGCCCGGCGCCCGGCGAACGTCGCGAGAGTCAGCAGCAGGGTGGCACCGAGCAGCAGCAGGTTCGTCGGCGTCTCGGCCAGCAGCACCGTCTGACCGGTGAGCAGACCGATCGTCAGCACGGCGGGGATGGTGATCCCGGCCGTGGAGACGAGGGCGCCATGGCACAGGTTGCTCACCCGCTGCATCTCCCCGGCCACCGCCGCTCGGATGGTCGTGATGGTCTCGGGGAGGAACACGATCATGGCGATGAGGACGCCCGACAGCGCGACGGGTGCGCCCAGACGCTCCAGGCCGTCATCCAGGAGTGCGGCCATCTCATGGGAGAGCAGGACGACGGGCAGCACCATGACGATCAGCATGACGGTGCGGGTGATCAGCTCCGCCCGGTGCTGCCGGAGCACAGCGGCGATGGGCGGTCGGACCTCATCGGATGTGGAGGACGGCGTGCGGGTGGATGCGATGTCAGGCAGCTCCTGGAAGTCCGTCCGCTGAACACCCATCTGGCGGGCCAGGAAGAACGCGTACAGTCCGAGTGTCAGCAGGATGAGGGGGATGGCCTGTGCGGGCGTGTAGGACCCGTCCTCGCCGATCAGGGCGGGAAGCGCGAAGACCGCCGACAGCAGGACGATCAGCATCCCCAGGTACTGGGTGAATCCCGTGCTGTTCACCCGCAGGTCGCGGCGCCTGTGCGCGGCCACCAGCAGGGCGACACCGACCACGAGGTTCAGGATGATCATCGACACGGCCATCACGGAGTCCCGCGCGATGGTCGTGTGCTCGCCGGGACCGAGCATGACCGCGGAGATGAGGATGACCTCGATTCCCGCGATCGACAGGGTGAGCACGAGCGTGCCGTAGGGGTCGCCGAGACGATGCGCGAGATGCTCGGCCTCGGTGACGACGCCGAAGGAGCTGATCGTGATGACCACGACGACACCGGCCAGCAGCAGCCACAGCACCGGGGTGGGGAGTCCGGCCGGGGACGACGGGCCGAACGCGCTCAGCAGGAGGACCGACCCCCAGCCGAGCACCAGCCGGAGGACCGCCGTGGGCGTGAGAGTCGCGCGGAGCGGGGCGGGGATGCGCATGACGAAACCGATTCCGCGGGGTCGTCCCCGCCTGTGACGTCGCCGTCGGGTCGTCCCGTCGGTCTCCTGCAGGTGAGTGTAGCAGGGGAACATCGGCGCTCCGCCGGCTGTTGAGGCCAGGGTGAGCATTCTCGAGAGCGTCGTGATCGGGGCGGGGCAGGCGGGCCTGTCGGCCTCGTATCATCTGCGCCGGCTCGGCATCGACCATGTCGTCCTGGATGCGAACGAGAAGCCGGGCGGTGCGTGGCAGCACCGCTGGGACGCCCTGACGATGGTCGACGTGCACGGTGTCGCCGGGCTGCCCGGCGACACCCCGCCCGCTCGCACGCAGGAGCGTGCCAACAGGGTCGTGCCCGCGACGTTCGCCGCCTACGAGCGGGCCCACGATCTGCCCGTCATCCGGCCCGTCACCGTGCGCGAGGTCGCCGACGAGCAGGGAATCCTCATCGCGCGGACGGATGCCGGCGTGTGGCGTACGCGCACGCTCGTGAACGCGACGGGGACCTGGACGCGGCCCTTCCTGCCCCACTATCCCGGTATGGAGACGTTCCTCGGCGAGCAGCTGCACACCGTGGACTATCCGGGACCCGAGCATTTCCGCGGCAGGCGGGTGATGGTGGTCGGCGGCGGTGCATCGGCCGTGCAGTTCCTCGGTGCGCTCGCCCCCGTCACCGACACGCTCTGGGCCACGCGCAGGCCGCCGGTGTGGCGCACGGACGAGTTCACCCCGAAGGTCGGGGCTGCCGCCGTCGCGCTGGTCGAGAAGCGCGTGGCGCAGGGACTCCCGCCCTTGAGCGTGGTCAGCGTCACCGGGCTCCTGCTGCGCCCGCAGGAGCGCGAGGCGGAACGACTGGGCGCCTACGCCGACCGCCGGCCGATGTTCGCCCGTATCGAACCCGACGGCGTGCGCTGGGCGGACGGCGGATTCGAGGCCGTCGACGTCATCCTCTGGGCCACCGGGTTCCGCCCGGCGATCACGCATCTCGCGCCGCTGCATCTGCGCAGCGAGCACGGCGGCATCCGGTTGGACCGCGACGGTCGCGGCACCACGGCCGTGGCCGACCCGCGCATCCAGCTCGTCGGCTATGGTCCCTCGGCGAGCACCATCGGGGCCAACCGTGCCGGCCGCACCGCCGCGAAGGGCGTGCAGCGCAGCCTCGCCGCCCTCGCCGAGCGGGACTTCGCCGTACCGGTCGGGACGGTGGCGTAGCGTTGCCGACATGCGCAGCGCGATCCGGGGGACTGCTGTCGCCGCCGTGGCGGTGATGCTCCTCGTCGGCTGCGCACCCGGAGCGGCACCGTCCATGCCGGAACCGGACCGGTCCGCCTCGGCACCACCACCGTCCCCGTCCGCGACGCCCACCGTGTCACCCGTCGACGCTGCCGTGGACCGCATGAGCACGGCCGAGCAGGCCGCGAGCGTCGTCATGGGCCACCTGCCCACCACGGACCCCGCCGCATTGCGGGAATTCATGGCGTCCGGCCCGGGCGGAGCTGCGCTGGGCGGCTTCATCCTGATGGGGGCGAACATCGCAGGCGACGAGGACGCCGTCCGGGCGGTGGCCGACGAGCTCACCCTCGACCCCGCGCTCCCGCCGCTCATCGCGATCGACCAGGAGGGCGGCGTCGTCTCGCGCCTGCCCTGGGATCGGCTCCCCGGCGGACGGGCCCTGCAGGCCGAGGACGCCCAGCGCACACGAACAGTGTTCACGCAGCGGGCGCGCATGGTCCAGGCGTCCGGTGCGAACGTCAATCTCGGCGTCGTCGCCGACATCCCCCGCTCGTCGTCGTCGTTCATCTCCTCCCGCGCGCTGGGCACCGACCCCGACTCCTCGGCCGCGCATGTCGCCGCGGCGGTGCAGGGGGAGCGGGGCATCGTGCTCTCCACGCTCAAGCACTTCCCCGGTCACGGCGCGGCGCCGGGAGACTCCCATCACGGCATCCCCGGCACCGACGAGTCGCTGTCGCAGTGGCGCTCCGCCGATGCCGTGCCGTTCGCGGCGGGGATCGACGCGGGCGCCGACCTGCTGATGTTCGGTCACCTCGCCTACACGGCGGTGGACTCGGCACCGGCCTCCCTGTCCGCGCGCTGGCACGAGATCGCCCGCGACGAGCTGGGCTTCCGGGGCGTGGCGATCACCGACGACCTGGGGATGCTCGCATCCTCGGGCATCGACGCCTACCGGGACCCGGTGGCGAACGCGGTGACCGCTCTCGCCGCCGGCAACGACATGGTGCTCATGGTCGCCGGATCCACGGCGCGGACCGCAGCGGAGATGGCCGCGGGGATCGCGCGGGCGGTCGACGACGGCACGCTGCCCGCGGCGCGGCTGCGGGATGCCGCCGTGCACGTCATGGCGCTGCGAATGCGCCTGGCGGACTCCGCGGCGGCTCAGTAGTCGGCGGATGCCGGTTCGCCCAGCCAGGCGTTCAGCATCCGCTTTCGCAGTGCCGTGCTGCGCGCGGCGAACGCGCGCTGACGGCGCACGTACTCGGCTTTGCCGTCCGCGGTCTCGATGCGCACCGGCCGCACGCCCCACTCCGTCAGGTCGTAGGGAGCCGCCTGCATGTCCAGCAGACGGATGTCGCGCGCCAGCTCGAAGGCGTCCAGCAGCAGTTCGCCCGGGACCAGCGGTCCGAGCTTCATCGCCCACTTGTACACGTCCATGCCCGCATGCAGGCATCCGGGCTGCTCCAGCTCCGGCTGGGAGGCACGGGTCGGAGCGAGACGGTTGCGGGGCACGGCCTCCGGGGTGAAGAAACGGAACGCGTCGACGTGCGTGCAGCGCAGCTCGTGCGTCTCCACCACGGCATCCGTCCCGGCCTGCCCCAGTCGCAGGGGAATCGGATGCCGATGCTCCTGCTCCCGATACACCATGGCCCACTCGTGCAGGCCGAAGCAGCCGAACTGGCCCGGCCGGGAGGCGGTGCGGCGCAGCATCCGCTCGACCAGCGACGCCAGCTGCGGCTTCTCGGTGCGGAAGGCCTCCGCATCCGGAACCACGGCGTCCGTCTCGACGACGCCATGGCGGGCCGCATCCGAGTACCAGCGCCAGCCCGCGCGCTCCGGCGCGTCCGCGAGTGCGACGCCCGCCCCGGGATGCCAGCGTCGGAGCAGGGAGGGCCGGTACGCGTAGTACGTGAACAGGAAGTCCCACACCGGGTGCTTCTCACCGTGCGCCGCGCGGGACCGGTGCGCGGCGGTCAGCGCGTCGGCCCGCTCCTCATGCCGGGCGGCGCGCTGGACCCACTCGTCACGGGGGAGGATGGCGGAGACGTCCACCACACGAGGATACGCGGACAGCCGGTCAGCGGGGGTCGATGAGACCCGCTTCACGGAGCCGGTCGCGCAGCCCGGCGCCGTCCTCCGCGCTCACCCACGGAACCGGGTCCGCGGTGTGCTCCACCGTGGCCCGGCCGCCGGCCAGCACCGCCTCCGCCGGCAGCAGGCGCCGGATGGCGACACCGGCGACGGAGTCCGGGTGCTCCGCGAGGAAGTCCGAGTAGATGGCCTCGTCGTGCTGCCCGTCGTCGCCGATGAGCAGCCACCGCACCTCGGGGAACTCCGCGGCGAGGCGTCGCAGGTTCTCGGACTTGTGCGCGCGGCCACTGCGGAACCAGCGGTCGTGGGTGGGGCCCCAGTCGGTGAGCAGCATGGCACCCGGAGGGAACAGATGCCGGTTCAGGAACCGGCGCAGGGTGGGGGCGACGTTCCACGCGCCCGTGGACAGATAGACGACCGGCGACCCCGGATGCTCGCGGCGCAGCTGCTCGAGAAGCACCGCCATCCCCGGTACGGGGGTGCGGGCGTGCTCGTCAAGGACGAAGGAGTTCCACGCGGCGATGAACGGGCGGGGGAGCGCCGTGACCATGATGGTGTCGTCCACATCGCACACCACCCCGAACCGGGCGTCGTCGGAGACGACGAACACGGTGGCGTCCACGGGGTCGCGCCCTTCGACCGACATCGTGAAGCGCTGCCAGCCGGGCGCGAGATCGGCGCGGATGACGGTGTCGATCACCCCGCCGCGGTCGGCGACCACGTCGTGGGTGCGACCGGCCAGGTGGACCTGGACGGCCGCGAAGCCGACCGGTATGCCGACGAACGCCCGCCAGCCGCGGACGCCCGTGCCCTCTCCCCGATCCCGTCTCGGCGGAGGCGGGACGATGAGCACCCGCCCCACCACGCGCACCCAGCCGGATCCGCCGTAGCCGGGGAACGGCACGATCGTCGCCGAACGCCCACGTCGGCGGGCGCGGCGCTCGCGCCAGACGTGGAACCGGCGCTCGAGCCGGGCGAACCAGTGGATCCTGGACGCTGAAGCGGAGGTCATCGCACCCAGTCTTTCACGCTTCGGGCCGCGGCTCCTCCTTCATGTGATGCTCCTCGCGCCGCGCGATGAGCTTCTTGACGAGGTAGATCACCAGCAGCGCCACCGCGATCACCCCGACGAAGAAGTAGCCCGCGTAGTGCACGCGGTGCGACAGCTCCGGATAGCTGCCGGCCGCTCCGGCGGCCAGGCCGACATAGATGGCCGCCCACAGCGTGCACGCCGGCAGCGTCCAGGCGATGAACCGCCGATAGGCGTAGCCGCTCATGCCGACCGTGAGCGGGACGAGCGAGTGCAGCACGGGGAAGAAGCGCGACAGCAGGATCGCGATACCGCCGCGGCGCTGCAGATAGCGCTCCGAGCGCTTCCAACTCTCCTCGCCGATGCGGCGCCCCAACCAGGACGCGCGGATGTGGGGTCCCGCCCAGTGCCCGAGCCAGAAGCCGAAGGACTCTCCGATGAGCGCCCCGCCGATGACGGCGAGGCCGAGTGCGATCCCCTCCGCCCAGGACGTGACGCCGATGGCCGCCACGAGGACGACGGTATCGCCGGGGAGGATCAGGCCGATGAGGATGCTCGTCTCCAGCATGATCGCGACTCCGGCGATGACTGTGCGAAGGACGGGGTCGACGGCCTGCACGGTCTCGATCGCCCAGAGCACGAAGTCGTTCACCCCACGAGCGTACGGCGTCCGTCCTCCCGTACGCTGAGAGTCGTGTCCGCGCCATGCCCCCTCGACGCAGCCCCCCTCGCCGTCCGCACGGACGAGCCTCTCGGCGTCGAGAGGCTGTTCCTGCGGCTGTTCGCCGATTCCGAGGCGTCGTTCTGGCTGGACGCGGGTGCGCGGGCGTCCCGGGGATGGAGCATCCTCGGCACAGGTGGGATCGAGCCCGACCCGTCGCGCGTGCGAGCCGTCGAACTCGCCGGACCGACGCCCGCGTCTCCCGCGCCGGCAGGGGACGGGATCCCGTTCCACGGCGGCTGGGTGGGCTGGTTGAGCTACGAGCAGGGCGCCGCTGCGCTCGGCGCCCCCGTGTCCGGTCCGGACCGTGGCAGTGCATGGATCGTCGTCGACCGGGCGGTCGCCGTGGATCACGCGACGGGACGGGTGTTCGCGCTCGCCGCACCCGCGCGCCTCGCGCAGTGGCGCGCCCAGGTGCAGGCGCTGCTGGAGCGTCTCGTGCCCGCCCCACCACCGCCGTCGCCGGCAGTCGTGGTGGCGACGGCGCGGCACGGCGTCGTGGAGTATCAGGCGATGATCGAGCAATGCCGTGCGGCCATCGGGCGCGGCGACGCGTACCAGCTCTGCCTGACGACTCGCTTCACCGTGCCCCGGCCTGCGGACCCCATCGCCGTCTACCGGCGACTGCGGCGCGCCACGCCCGCGCATCACGGCGGATTCCTCCGCATCGGCGATCGCCTCCTGCTCAGTGCGAGCCCCGAGCAGTTCCTCTCCGTCGCAGGCGGATCGGTCTCCACGAGCCCGATCAAGGGCACCCGGCCCCGGGGCGCCACCGCCGAGGAGGACGCACGGCTGGTGGAGGAGCTGCGCACGGATGCCAAGGAGCGCGCCGAGAACGTCATGATCGCGGATCTCATGCGCAACGACCTCTCCCGCGTGAGCGTCCCGGGCACGGTGCGTGTGCGCAGGCTGTGGGACGTGGAGTCGTACCCCGCCGTGCATCAGTTGGTCAGCACGGTCGATGCACGGCTCCAGGAGCGCATCACGGTCGGGGATCTCGTCGATGCGGTGTTCCCGGCGGGGAGCATGACCGGGGCGCCGAAGCTCTCGGCGATGACGATCCTCGCGGGACTCGAGCAGGCACCGCGCGGGGTGTACTCGGGGTGCTTCGGACACGTCGGGTTGGATGGGAGGGCGGACCTGGCGATGGTCATCCGCTCCGTCGTCGTGGAGCAGGACGAGGCCCAGGTCGGTGCGGGCGGTGGGATCACCTGGCTGTCCAGGCCCGACGCGGAGGTCGCGGAGGTGGCGATCAAGGCCCGCGCGCCGCTGGCGGCGCTGGGAGCCGTCGTGCCCGCGGAGTGGGCGGCCGTCGCGCAGTCGCGATAATCTGGATCATCCCGTTTTTCCGGGCCGCCCCCGCATCTGCAGATTGGTCGTTCCTTGTCCGAGCACGCGTCAGAAACCCCCTCCGAGTCCGCCGAGGCGATGTCCGCGCACGACATCCAGCGCAAGTGGCAGCAGTTCTGGGCGGATGACGAGACCTTCCTCGCGGGCGGCGAGGACGACGACCGGCCGCGCAAGTACATCCTGGGCATGTTCCCGTACCCCTCCGGCGACCTGCACATGGGGCACGCGATCAACTACCTGTATCCGGACATCGTCGCCCGCTACTGGCGGCACCGCGGGCACAACGTGCTCAACCCGATCGGCTGGGACTCGTTCGGCCTGCCGGCGGAGAACGCCGCCATCAAACGCGGTGCGGACCCGCGTGAGTGGACCTACCGGAACATCGATCAGCACAAGGCCGGCTTCCGCGGCTACGGCATGTCGTACGACTGGTCGCGCGTGCTGCACACCTCCGACCCGGAGTACTACCGCTGGAACCAGTGGCTGTTCCTGAAGCTGCATGAGCGGGGGCTGGCGTACCGCAAGAAGAGCGCCGTGAACTGGTGCCCGAAGGATCAGACCGTGCTCGCCAACGAGCAGGTGGTCGACGGGCGCTGCGAGCGCTGCGGCACCGAGGTCGTGAAGAAGAAGCTCACGCAGTGGTACTTCAAGATCACCGAGTACGCCGACCGGCTGCTGGACGACCTGGACGAGCTCGAGGGGCACTGGCCGCACAAGGTGCTGCAGATGCAGCGCAACTGGATCGGCCGTTCCACGGGTGCCGACGTCGACTTCCACATCGAGGGCCGCGACGAGCCGGTGACGGTGTTCTCCACGCGCCCCGACACGCTGCACGGCGCCACGTTCTTCGTCGTCGCCCCGGATGCCGATCTCGCCGCCGAGCTGGCAGCCGGCGCCTCCGCCGAGGTGCGGATGCGATTCCAGGACTACCTGGACACCGTTCAGAAGCAGACCGAGATCGAGCGGCAGTCCACCGACCGTCCGAAGACCGGCGTGTTCCTGGAGCGTTACGCGATCAACCCGGTCAACGGGGAGCGGCTGCCGATCTGGGCGGCCGACTACGTGCTGGCCGACTACGGCCACGGCGCGGTCATGGCCGTTCCCGCGCACGACCAGCGCGACCTCGACTTCGCGCGCACCTTCGATCTGCCGATCCGCGTCGTCGTGGACACCACGGTGGCCGGTGGGGCGAACGCCGGCGAGGATCTGGCGGAGATCGACCCGGCGGTCACGGGCGTCGCGCTGGTCGGCAGCGGGAGGATGACCGGGTCCGGCGAGCTGGACGGTCTGGAGAAGGATGCGGCGATCGCCGCGACCATCCAGCGCATGACGGAGGCGGGCAACGGCCGTGCGGCGAAGAATTTCCGTCTGCGCGACTGGCTGATCTCCCGTCAGCGGTTCTGGGGCACGCCCATTCCCATGCTGCACCTGCAGGACGGCTCGGTCGTTCCGGTCCCCGAGGAGCAGCTGCCGGTGACGCTGCCGAGCGTGGAGGGACTGGATCTGCGCCCCAAGGGCTCCTCACCGCTGGGCGCCGCCGAGTCGTGGGTGCGCACGGTCGACCCGGCATCCGGTGAGCCCGCGCTGCGCGACCCGGACACCATGGACACGTTCGTGGACAGCTCCTGGTACTTCCTGCGCTTCCTCTCGCCGCACAGCGACCAGTTCGCCTTCGATCCCGCCCAGGCGAAGCGCTGGGCTCCCGTGGACGGTTACTTCGGCGGTGTCGAGCACGCCATCCTGCACCTGCTGTACGCGCGCTTCATCACCAAGGTGCTCTTCGACATGGGGCTGGTGGACTTCCAGGAACCGTTCTCGAACCTCGTCAACCAGGGCATGGTCATCATGGACGGCTCCAAGATGTCCAAGAGCAAGGGCAACCTCGTCGAGCTGTCCGACCTGCTGGCGCAATACGGTGCGGACGCGCTGCGACTGGGACTGGCGTTCGCCGGCCCGGTGGAGGACGACAAGGAGTGGAACGGCGTCTCCCTGGCCGGTGCGCAGAAGTTCCTGTCCCGTGCGCTGCGCGCAGGGGACGACACGACGAGCCCGGTGGGGGCGGATGCCGCGGCGGGCGATGTCGCCCTGCGCCGGATCACGCATCGGCTGCGGGCCGAGGCACCGTCCCTGGTCGAGCAGACGAAGTTCAACGTGCTCGTCGCGCGTCTGATGGAACTGGTCAACGGCATCCGCAAGACCATCGACACAGGGGCGGGGGGAGCCGATCCCGCCGTGCGCGAGGCCGCGGAGACCGTCGCGCTGATGCTCGAGCCCATCTCGCCGCACACCGCGGAGGAGCTGTGGTCGCGGCTCGGTCATGAGCCGTCGGTGAGTCGGGTGCCGTGGCCGGATGCCGATCCCGCGCTGCTGGTGGAGGACACCGTCACCACGGCCGTGCAGGTCGGCGGCAAGGTGCGCGCGACCATCGAGGTGCCCGCGGGGATCTCCGACGCCGATCTGGAGGCGGCGGCCCGCGCCGACGAGCGCGTGCAGCGGGCACTGGAGGGCAAGCAGATCGTGCGCGTGATCGTGCGCGCCCCGAAGATCGTGAACTTCGCCGTCAAGGGCTGAGCGGCAGCGCCCGGACAACTCCTGCACATCCCGCGGGTGCGCGGGAGTTGTCCACATCCGGCGGGAATCGGGATCCGGCATCCGTCGCCGGTGCGTAGCGTGACGGCGTGCCCGCATCGGAACCGCCAGCTGAGGACGCGCATCACGAGGACGCGCGCCCGCACCGCCGGCTGAGCCTGAGCGTCGGCGCGGCCGTCACCCTGGGGCTCGTGGTGCTGTCAGCGGCCGTGGGATGGGGAATTCTGCGCGGACAGACGGCGCCGATGGATCAGATCGCCCTCGACGCGGGTTCGGAGGGTACGGCGGACGGCATCGTCCTGGATGACGCGGAGGGGCTGTACGTGCATGTGCTGGGGGAGGTCGCGCGGCCCGGTCTGTACATCCTCGAACCCGGAGCGCGCCTGGTCGATGCGCTCGCCGCCGCGGGCGGGACGCGGGACTCCGCCGACCTCGGCGCCGTCAACCTCGCGAGGCCCCTCAGCGACGGCGAGCAGCTCGTCGTTCCCGCGCTGGGCGAGGAGCCCGCGGGCACCGCTGCGGCGTCGGCCGTCGGTGCGGACGGCGTCATCGATCTGAACGCGGCGACTCAGGCCGACCTGGAGATGCTGCCGCGCATCGGACCGGCCCTCGCCCAGCGGATCCTGGAGTGGCGGGGGCAGAACGGCCGGTTCCGCGCCGTGGAGGATCTGCTGGCCGTGCCGGGCATCGGAGACAAGCTGCTGGCGGGACTGCGAGAGAAGGTGCGGGTGTGAAGGATCCGCGCACGAGCGCGCTGGCGATCGTGCTGTGGGCGGTCGCCCTGCTGTGCATCGCTCAGCCGTCGCTGGCGCTGCCGGCCGCCGGTGCCGCGGGGACCGGAGCCGTCGCCCTGGCCGCCGTCCGTCTTCGCACGCGGCGCCGTGCGAGCGGGCTGGTCGTGCTGACGCTGCTGTGCGCCGCCGCAGTGGGCGTCGTCGTCGCCGGTGCGCAGCCGGCGCGGGCGGCGCTGACGGCGTCCGACGGACGGGTGGTGGAGGCCGTCGTGCACGTGTCCTCATCGGCCTCGATGGGCTCCGACGACAGGCTGTGGTTCGACGCACGGGCCATCGCACTCGGAGCGCCCGGTGCTCCGGAGGCGGTCGACGCGGCGGTGCGCGTCGGCGCCCCGGACATCGCCGGGGCCGACATGGGCGCGCGCCTGCGCGTGGTCGGGCAGGCGAAGAGCACCTCGCCCTCCGAGAAGGCGGGGCTGGTGATCTTCGGCACGACGGCCGAGGTCGTGCGACCGGCGACCGGCGTGTTCGCGATCGCCGCCGCCACCCGCGCGGGCTTCGTCGCCAGGGCGACCCGTCTGCCCGAACCCGGGGCGGGGCTGCTGCCCGGGCTCGCCGTCGGAGACACGCGGGCCGTCTCGGAGGAGCTGAACGCCGCCATGCTGGCCTCCGGACTGAGCCATCTGACGGCGGTCAGCGGAGCGAACTGCATGGTGATCGTGGCGGCCGTGTTCTGGCTCGTCTCGCTCGCGGGCGGCGGCCGCATCCTGCGCGTCGTGCTGGCCCTCGCGGCACTGGCGGCCTTCGTGGTGCTCGTGACACCCGAGCCCAGTGTGGTGCGCGCGGCCGTCATGGCGGCGCTCGCGATGCTGAGCATTCTGCTCGGCCGTCCGAGCGCGGGGCTGGCGATGCTCTCGCTGACGGTGAGCGGGCTGCTGGTGGCGGACCCCTGGTTCGCCGCGTCACCCGGTTTCGCCCTGTCGGCGGCCGCCACCGCGGCGCTGCTGGTGCTGTCCCGGCCACTGCTGCGCGGACTGGGACGGTGGATGCCCGCACCGCTGGCCCTCGCGCTGTCGGTGCCGTTGGCCGCCCAGGTGGTGTGCGGCCCCGTCATCGCACTGTTCTCCCCGCAGCAGTCCCTGGTCAGCGTGCCCGCCAACCTCATCGCCGAACCGGCCGCACCCATCGCCACCGTCATCGGTCTGCTGGCGTGCCTCGCCGCCTTCATGCCGCCCGTCGCCGACCTGCTGGCCGCGGCGGCATGGCTGCCCGCGGCGTGGATCGACAGGACCGCGACCGTCAGCGCCGCTCTTCCCGCGGCGACGGTGACCGTCGCGCCGGGACCGATCGCCGCGCTCACCGTGGGCCTGCTGAGCGCGGCGATCGTCATCGTCGTCGTGACCCGTCGGTCGCGGCGGCTGCGGGCGGTGTCCGTGGGGATCATCGTGATCGCACTCGCGGCGGCGGGCGGGCGGATGCTTGTGAGCGGCCCGCTGGCGACGCTGACGGCGCCCGCGAAGTGGGCGATCGCCGCGTGCGACGTCGGCCAGGGCGACGCGGTCCTGCTGCATTCGGGCAGGCGCGTGGCGCTCGTCGACACCGGACCCGACCCGGACGCGCTGCGCGACTGCTTGTCGCAGACGGGCGTCGCACGCGTCGACCTGCTCGTGCTCACGCACTTCGACCTCGACCACGTCGGCGGCGCATCGGCCGTCGTGGGGAAGGTGGGGGATGTGCTGCACGGTCCGGTGACGGAGGATCGGGAGCGCCGGATGCTGCACGAATTGGCGGCAGCCGGCGCGACGCTGCACGACGCGAGCGCAGGGCTCTCGGGAGCGCTCGACGGTGCGCGGTGGCATGTACTGTGGCCGGATGCCGACCCGGTCGTCTTCCCGTCCGGCAACGATGCGAGTGTGGTGGTCGAGATCGCCGGCGGCGGGATCCCGCGCACCCTGCTGCTGGGGGACCTGGGCGCCGGCTCTCAGCGGCTGCTGCTCGCATCCGGCAGGCTGCGCGGCCGTTATGACGTCGTGAAGGTCTCGCACCATGGCAGCCGCGACCAGGAGCCGGCGCTGTACGCCGCGGTGCGGGCTGCGGTGGCGCTGATCAGCGTGGGGGAGGAGAACGACTACGGGCACCCGCGTCCGGAGACGCTGGCGCTGCTGGAGTCGGACGGCACACGGGCGCTGCGCACCGACCGGCGCGGGCTCATCCTGCTCGGCCTGGATCGCGACGAGCTGCTGGTGTGGTCGACCCGCGCGCCGCCGCCGGGCTGACGGTGCACGATGGGCGGTGTCGGCGCCCGCCGGTAGGCTGGGAGGATGGCAGCACCCCGATCAGGATCCCGTGCGCGCAGCACCGCCGCCAAGGGCGCCAAGATCCCCCAGGTGTCGTGGCGGGAGCCGAGACCGGCACCCATCGTGCTGGTCTCCGGCCCCGAGGAGGTGCTCGCCGAGCGCGCCATCGCCGGCGTGCGCGACTATCTGCGTGCGGAGGACCCGTCCCTCGAGATCAGCGACATCCGCGCCGACGACTACGCGCCGGGCACACTGCTCTCGCTCACCTCGCCCTCGCTGTTCGGCGAACCCCGACTGGTGCGCGTGGCGGGTGTGGAGAAGTGCTCGGACGCCTTCCTGCAGGAGGCGGTCGCGTATGCGGAGCACCCGCAGGAGGGCGCCACCGTCATCCTGCGGCACACCGGTGCCAGCGTGCGTGGCAAGAAGCTGCTGGACGCCGTACGGGCGGGCATGGGGGGAGGGATCGAGATCCCCTGCGCCGCCGTCAAGCGCGACGGCGACCGGGTCGACTTCGCGGCGGGGGAGTTCAAGGCCGCCCGGCGACGCATCGCCCTCTCCGCGCTGCGGGCCCTGGTGTCGGCCTTCGCCGACGACCTCACCGAGCTCGCGGCGGCCTGCCAGCAGCTCATCGGCGACGTCGAGGGAGACATCACCGACGACATCGTCACCAAGTACTACGGCGGGCGGGTCGAGGTCTCGGCCTTCGTCGTCGCCGACACCGCCATCTCCGGGCGCTACGGGGAGGCCCTCATCGCCCTGCGGCATGCGCTGGCCTCCGGAGCGGACCCCGTGCCCATGGTCGCGGCGTTCGCCATGAAGCTGCGCACCATGGCCAAGGTGGCGGGCAACCGCGAACCCAGCCGTCAGCTCGCGCAGCGGCTCGGGATGAAGGACTGGCAGGTCGATCGCGCCCGACGCGATCTGGCGGGGTGGAACGAGCGATCCCTCGGCATGGCCATCCAGGCCACGGCACGCGCGGACGCCGAGGTCAAGGGCGCCGCGCGCGACCCCCTCTTCGCCCTCGAGCGCATGGTCGCCGTGGTCGCCACGCGCGAGCCCTTCGGACGCTGACTCGCCCGCGGCGCCCCGCCCCGGACACGCGCCGCCGCGTCTCCGACGCCGCATCGATCCGCAGACGCGGAAGACCCGCCCCGGAATCGGGACGGGCCTTCCGGCGGGGTCTGCGGCTCAGAGAGCGGCGACCTGCTTGGCGATGGCCGACTTGCGGTTCTTCGCCTGGTTCTTGTGGATGACGCCCTTGCTGACGGCCTTGTCGAGCTTGACCGACGCGACCTTGAGCGCGGCCTCGGCGGTCTCCTTGTCGCCGGCGGCGACAGCCTCACGGGTCTTGCGGACGAGGGTCTTCAGCTCGCTCTTGACGGCGGTGTTGCGCTCCTGCGCCTTCAAGTTGGTCTTGTTGCGCTTGATCTGCGACTTGATGTTTGCCACGTGTGGACGCTTTCTGTCTGGATGGGTGATCGGATGCTGCAGACGAGAGAGGGCGTCGACAGCGGTCGTGAGGGGCGAACCCACACGCAAGCCAAGAACCGATATTACCAGCCGAGCCCCTCGCGTGCGAAACGACGGGGCGTGCCGAGCGGGATCCGGTCGCGCGAAGCATGGAACGACGTGCAGAATCGACGGTACCCGCACGATGACGTCGAAGGAGCATGATGGTGCATTCCCAGTCTGCGATCCCACTGCCCGCGCAGCTGCGCTGGTCGGTCGCCACATCCGCCTTCCAGATCGAGGGGTCCCGTCGCGCGGACGGCAGCGGCCGGTCCATCTGGGATGACTTCGTCGACAGACCCGGAGCCGTCGTCGACGGGAGCACGGCCGAACCGGCCTGCGACAGCTACCGTCGCACGACGGAGGACATCGAGCTCGTCGCGGGTCTGGGGGTGGACGCCTACCGCTTCTCCATCCCGTGGTCACGCGTGCAGCCAGGCGGATCCGGCCCCGTCAATCGTGCCGCCCTCGACCACTACTCGCGCTTCGTCGACGGGCTCCTCCAGCGCGGCATCACCCCGCAGCCGACGCTGTACCACTGGGAGCTGCCCAGCGAGATCGAGGCCGACGGAGGCTGGCTCAGCCGCGACACCGCCGCGCGCTTCGCCGACTACGCGGCCCTTGTGACCGACGGGATCGGCGACCGCGTGCACGACTGGTACACGATCAACGAGCCGGCGATGACCACGCTGCAGGGCTACGGCATCGGTGACCTCGCCCCCGCCCGGCGGCTGCTGTTCGACGCCCTGCCCACCGTGCACCATCAGCTGCTCGCGCACGCCTGGGCGGCCTCCGCCCTGCGCGCGGCAGGGGCGCGCAGGGTCGGGCTCACCAACAACCACACGCAGGTGCTCCCCGGTGGGGACACGGATGCCGACCTCGCCGCCGCGCACGTGTACGACACCCTCCACAACCGGCTGTTCTCCGAACCGCTGCTCGCCGGGACGTACCCCGACTTGGAGGTGTTCGGACTGCCGGCGCTGCCGGTCCTCGACGGCGACCTGGAGTCGATCGCCTCGTCGACGGACTTCTACGGCATGAACTTCTACAACCCGACCACGGTGGGTGCGGCGGATCCGGACGACCCGCTGCCGTTCGCCCTGCTGCCCACGCCGGACGTCCCGACGACGGGCTTCGGCTGGCCCATCATGCCGGAGGCGCTGCGCGACTTCCTCGTGGACCTCGCCCGTCGGCATCCGAACCTTCCTCCCATCGTGATCGCCGAGAACGGCGCCTCGTTCCCGGAGCCCTCCACTGCGGGCCGAGTGGAGGACGACGAGCGGATCGGCTTCCTGTCCGCGCACCTCGCCGCCATCGCCGAGGCCATGGCCCAGGGCGTGCAGGTCGAGGAGTACACGGTGTGGTCGCTGTTGGACAACTTCGAGTGGGCCGATGGCCACACGCAGCGCTTCGGCCTCGTTCACGTCGACTTCCAGACCGGGATCCGCACGCCGAAGGCGTCCTACGACTGGTACCGGGACCGCATCCGCGCCTCCCGCGAGAACCGGCGGGGGAGCGGACGATGACCGCCACCAGTCGTGCCGGTGCGCGTTGGATGACGATGTTCACCCTGGCGTGGCTGGCGATCTGGACCGTCCAGCTCACCCCCGTCCAGCTGCTGCTGCCCCTGCAGCTGGACACCTCGGAGGAGGACTGGGTCCGCGGCGTCGTCTCCTCCGGTCTCGTACTGGGTGTCGGCGGGCTGGCGGGCATCGTCGCCGGACCGCTGGTGGGCGCCGTCTCGGACCGCTCGCGCTCCGCACGGGGACGGCGTCGGCCATGGGCACTCGTCGGCGTCTGGGTCGCGGCGGTGTTCCTCGTGCTGACCGGTCTCGTCGAGGGTCCCTGGCTCGTGGGCGCGTGCTGGGTGGGGGTGTCGGTGGGGGTGTCGGTGGCCTCCGCGGCGTTCACGGCGCTCATCGCCGATCAGCTCCCGCCCTCCCAGCGGGGCGCCGCATCCTCCGCCGTGGGCTCCAGTCAGGCCGTGGGCATCGTGCTCGGTGTGGGGCTCGTCGTGCTCCTGGGGCTCGGCGTGCTCGCCGGCTACCTCCTGCTGGCCGGAGTCATCGCCGTCGTCGGCACGGCCACGGCGCTGCTGCTGCCCGACCCGCCCGCCGACACCGCTGATCTCCCGAGCCGATCGGAGTTCGGGCCCCGGCTGGCGTCGCTGCGCGACCGCGACTTCGCATGGATGCTCTCGGGGAGGCTCGTCACGAACATCGGCAACGCGCTGGGCACCGCGCTGTTCCTGTTCTTCCTGCTGCACGGTCTCGGGCAGCCCAGCGCGCAGGCCCAGGACAACCTGCTGCTGCTGATCGTCGTGTACACGGTGTTCGTGGTGGCCGCGTCCGTCGGCACGGGGATCCTGTCCGACCGCAGGGGCGGCAGGCGGGGCCTCACCGTCGCCGCGACCGTCGTTCAGGCCGCCTCCGGTGTGGCGATCGTCCTCGCGCCGACCTTCGGGATGACGCTCGTGGCCGCAGCCCTCATGGGTGTGGGGTACGGCGCCTTCTCCACGGTCGGGCTCGCTTTCGCGACGGACCTGCTGCCCGACGAGCGCGACCACGCCCGCGACCTGGGGATCGTCAACGTCACGGCTGCGCTCGGCCAGCTCATCGGCCCCGTGGCCGGAGCGGGCCTGGTCGCTCTCGTCGGCGGATTCTGGCTGGTGTTCCTCATGGCCGCCGTGCTGTCGCTGGTGGGCGGCGGTCTGACGGCCATGGCACGCACGGCCTCACGTGCCGACACGACTGCGCGCACTCGCACGGCCGCATGAAGAAGCGGGGCCGGTGGACGAACCACCGACCCCGCTCCGGAATCGGCCGGGCTTACTTCTCCCAGCCCACGTTCTCCACCGGCTGCACGCCGAACAGGTCCAGACCCACGTAGGGCTCTGGAGTCAGGTTGGCGAGACCCTTCTTGGCGGCGAAGATCGACGGACCGTTGTACAGCGGGATCAGGCCCCACTCCTTGAAGATCTCCGCCTCGAGGTCCATCGCCGCCGCGGTCTGCTTGACCGGGTCGGTGATCGACTCGACATCGTCGTGGATCTTCTGGTCGGTCTCGGCGTTCTGCACGCCTGAGAGGTTCAGACCCTGGTCCTGGCCGTACAGCTGGAAGAACCAGGCGGCACCGAACGGGTCGGAGGACGTGAACCTCAGGCTCGCGATGTCCCAGTTCTTGCTGTTGTAGTCCTCGGCGAACTTGTTGGACGGACGGACATCGATGTTCACCTCGATGCCGACCTCCTTCTCCGACTTCTGCAGCGACTGCGCGAGCGCGGCCTGCGTCGGGTCGTCGCTGAAGATCGGATACACGACGGAGAGTCGTTCGCCGTCCTTCTCACGGATGCCGTCGTCGCCGGCGACCCAGCCCGCGTCATCGAGCAGCTTGTTGGCGGCATCCGGGTCGTAGGCCCAGCCCGCCTTCTCGAGCGAGTTGCTGTAACCCGGCTGGAAGGAGAACAGGGTGAAGGACCCTGCGGGCTCCTCGGTGTAGTCCAGGCCGTTCCAGGCGATCTGCTTCTGCTGGTCGATGTTCACGGCCATGAAGAACGCCTGGCGGACGGCGACATCCTTGAACTGCGGCTTCTCGGCGTCGACCTCCAGCAGCGTGTTGGCCGTCTGCTGGGCGCGGTGGATGGTGATGTCGCTCATGTCGGCGACCTGTGCGAGCCGGTCCTTCGTGCCGACGCTGACCATGTCGACCTCGCCGTTCTTGAAGGCGTTGATCGAGGCCTGGGCGTCCATGCCCTTGAAGGTGACCTTGTCCAGCAGCGGCTTGTCGCCCCACCACTTGTCGTTCGGCTTGAACGAGATGAAGTCGGTGTTGGCGTCGAACTCGTCGACGGTGTACGGGCCGGCACCCCACTCGGCGTGCGGGTCGTCGATCATCGCCGTGTTGAACGTGTCCGGGTCGGCGAGCTTCGGGTGGATGACGCCGGTGAGGAACGGCATCTGCGGCCACGCGAACTCGCCCTTGAAGGTCACGATGGCGGTCTTGGGCGTATCGCCCTGCTCGACCTTCTCGATCTCCTTGTAGCCGTCGATGGCGTTGGGCACGAAGCCCTCGTCGTTGGAGCGGTTGGCCTTCCACGTGGCGTCGATGGCGGTCCAGTCCATGGGCGTGCCGTCGTTCCAGGTGGCCTCATCCGTGAACGTGAACGTGAGGACGGTCTTGCCGTCCTTGATCTCGTTGTCCCAGACGTCGAGGTAGTCGTCGTTCTTGTACGGCGTGCCGTCCGGCTCCATCAGCAGGATCTGGGGCATGTACCACGATGCGACTCGCGCGGTGTCGGCGCTGGCGTCTCCGTTGAACGCGTTCAGCTGCTCCGGGATCTCGTTGATCGGGAAGTTGACCGTGCCGCCCTCCTGGAGGTTCTCCCTCGGCTGGGGGTTGTAGTCGGCCGCCTGGGTCTCCGGGGCCTTGTCGCCCCCGTTGTCGCCGCCGTCACCGGTGTTTCCGGTGTCGGACGCGCAGCCGCTCAGAACGAGCGCGAAGGCGCCTGTGAGTGCCAGCGCCCCCATCAGCTTGTGCTGTTTCATGGTGCTCCTTTCGCCTTTCGGCGTGTCATAGAAGGGACACTAGTTCGCCCCACTCCCTCTCCGCCGGGTCTGTGAGTGAATCGTGACTAACTGTTATGGGACGGTGACCCGGGGGACAGGGCGCGGCGCCGCGGACGGCGCCGTCGGTGCATGCCGATCGGGCCCTGGCACGTGCTCCCGCAGGTGCCGGTGGCGTGGTCGCACCGCCGCGTGCTCAGACGGTCGCGGGACGCGTGCTCATCGTCTCGGGGTCGAACACCACCCGCTGCCGGGTGCGCTCCACGTCCGGATCGGGCACGGGGATCGCCGAGAGCAGCGCCTGCGTGTACGGGTGCTGCGGATCGTCGAACACGTCGTCGACGTCGCCGATCTCGACGAACTCGCCGAGGTACATCACCGCCACGCGGTCGGCGATGTGGCGGATGACCGACAGGTCGTGCGCCACGAACAGGTACGACAGGCCGAGTTTCGCCTTCAGCTCGTCCAGCAGGTTGATGACACCGGCCTGGATCGACACGTCCAGGGCCGACACGGGCTCGTCGAGGACGACGATCTTCGGGTTGGTCGACAGTGCGCGGGCGATTCCGATGCGCTGCCGCTGCCCTCCCGAGAAGGCGCCGGGGAAGCGGTCCCGGTGCGCGGGGTTCAGCCCCACCAGGTCCATGAGCTCCTGGACGCGGTCGTGGATCTCGTCCCGGCCCATGCCGATGGCGCGCATGGGCTCCGCGATGATGTCGGTCACCGTCATCCGGGGGTCCAGGGCGCCCATCGGATCCTGGAAGACGATCTGGATGTCGTGACGGAGCTCGCGCTCGCGCTTGCGGCCGTGCAGCTCGTTCACGCTGGTGCCTGCGATGACGATGTCGCCGTCGGTCTGCTTCTCGAGGTCCATGATCTGCAGGAGCGTGGTGGTCTTGCCGGAGCCGGACTCGCCGACGATGGCCATCGTCTCGCCCTCGCGGACATCGAAGCTGATGCCCTTGACGGCCTGCACCTCGCCGACCTTGCGCTTGAAGAGGGCGCCCTTGAGCAGGGGGAACGTCTTGCGGAGGTTGCGCACCTCGAGCGTGACAGGCCGCTCCTCGCGCGGTGTGCGGGTCAGCTCGCTCTCGTGCAGTTCGACGGGCGGGTACACCGGCAGTCCGCCGATGAGTCCGTCCGCACCGATCTCGTCGGCGCGGATGCACGCCGCCAGATGCCGGTCGCCGCTCTCGGAGGCCACCGGCACGAGATCCGGCTCACGGCGGTGGCAGGCGTCGATCGCGATCGGGCACCGCGCGGCGAACGGGCAGGCGTCGGGGAGGTCGATCAGCAGGGGCGGATTGCCCTTGATGGGGGTCAGGGGGACCTTCTCGACCTTGTCCACGCGGGGGATGGCCCCCAGCAGTCCGATCGAGTACGGCATCCGGGTGTTGTGGAAGAGCTCGTGCGCCGGGGCGTGCTCGACGGGCTTGCCCGCGTACATGACCATGACATCGTCGGCGGTGCGGGCGACCACGCCCATGTCGTGCGTGATCATGATCACGGCCGCGCCGGTCTCGTCCTGCGCCTTCTCGATGAGGTCGAGGATCTGCGCCTGGATGGTGACGTCCAGCGCCGTGGTCGGCTCGTCGCAGATGATCAGGCGCGGGTTGTTGGCCATCGCGATCGCGATGACCACACGCTGCCGCATACCGCCGGAGAACTCGTGCGGGAACGACTTCATCCGCCGTTCCGGGTTGCTGATGCCGACGACGCTCAGCAGCTCCATCGCCCGTGTCCAGGCCTCGCTCTTGGACATCCCGCGATGCGCCGTGAGCGCCTCGACGAGCTGGTCGCCGATCGTGAACACGGGGGTCAGGGACGTCAGAGGGTCCTGGAAGACCATGGCCATGCCGTTGCCGCGGATCATCGACATCTGCCTGTCGGTCTTGCCCAGCAGCTCCTCGTCCTCGAAGCGGATGGAGCCGGTGACCTTGGCGTTCTCGTCCAGCAGGCCCATGATGGCCAGCGAGGTGACGGACTTCCCGGAGCCGGACTCGCCGACGATGCCGAGGGTCCTGCCTGCCTCCAGGTCGAAGGAGACACCGCGGACCGCGTCGACGCGGCCCGCCTCGGAGGCGAAGCTGACGGTGAGGTCGCGGACGGACAGGACGGTGTTCGAAGGTGCAGTGCTCATGCGCGGCCTCCCGCCGCCGAAGTGGGGTCGAGGGCATCGCGCAGGCCGTCGGCGACGAGCGCCATCGACACGGTCAGCAGCGTCAGCGCCAGCGCGGGGAAGTAGAACAGCCAGGGGGCGCTGGTCACGCTCGCCGCGCCGTAGCCGATCAGCGAGCCCAGCGACACGTCGGGCAGCTTCACGCCGAACCCGATGAACGACAGGCCGGTCTCCGTCATCACGGCCGTGACGACGCCGAGTGTGAAGTTGATGACCAGCAGCGAGCCGATGTTCGGCACCAGATGACGCATCACGATGGTCATCCCGCGCACGCCCATGTACCGCGCCGCATCGACGTACTCCCGCTCGCGGAGGGACAGCGCCAGCGTCCAGATGACGCGGGCGGGGAAGAACCAGCTGACGAAGATCATCGCGAGCGAGATCACCCGCCAGTCGCCGCCGGCGTCGTTGGAGACCAGCGCGAGGATGAGGAAGGTCGGCACCACCATGAGGAAGTGGATGACGATGAGGGTCCCCTGCTCGATCCGGCCGCGGAAGTACGCGGCCGCGGTGCCCACCACGGCGGACAGCGCCGTGACGCCGACCGACACCGTGACGGCGATCATGAGGGAGCGCTGCAGGCCGACGGCCGTCTGCAGCCAGTTGTCGTTGCCCGCCGCGTTCGTCCCGAACCAGTGCTCGGGGGAGGGGCCGGTGGACAGGTTCAGGAAGTCCTGATCGTCGATCGAGTACGGCGTGAGGATCGGCACGATGATGGAGTAGAGCACCATCAGGATGAAGATCACGATGCCGGCGACGGCCGGCTTGTTGCGCAGGAAGCGCCGGGTGTACAGCGACCACTTGCTCAGCTGCTTGCCGGGGATCCGCTCGGCGGTGGTGTCGGGGCCCACGGCGGGCTGGACGGTCGGATCGATCATGTCCGCGCTCATGTCAGCTCACTCTCACTCTCGGGTCCAGAACCACGACGGCGATGTCCGCGAGCAGAGCGCCAATCGCGGTCAGCACGGCGCCGAAGGCCGCGATGGCGACCACCCCGTGGATGTCGTTCCCGTTGATGGTGGTCAGGAAGTAGCGGCCCATGCCCTGCCAGGCGAAGATCGTCTCGGTCAGGATGCCGCCGGTGAAGATCGCGGGGATCGAGAACGCGACCTGCGTGGCGACGGGGATCAGCGAGGTGCGCAGCGCGTGCCGGCGGATCGCCTGCTGCTTGGTCAGCCCCTTCGCGCGGGCGGTGCGCACGTAGTCGGCGCTGATGTTGTCCAGCAGGAGCGTGCGCTGCAGGAAGTGGATGCTCGCGTACTGGATGACGACGAGCGCGACGGTCGGCAGGATCAGATGCTGGAGCGCATCGATGAGCACGGGGAAGAACCCCGTCACTCCCTCCGTCGCCGACCCCGTCACGTAGAACACGCGGGTGCCGACCCAGTTGTTGAAGTTGATGGCGAGGATCACCACAGCCAGGCCCGCGACGATGATGTTGATGTTCATCGTGATGATCGAGATGCCCTGCCAGATGCGGTCCCCGAGCTTGTACTGGCGGGATGCCGTGTACACGCCGATCCAGATTCCCAGCAGGGTGGCGATGATCGTCGCCCCCAGCACGAGCTCGGCGCTCACCCACATCCGGAAGGCCACCTGGTCGTTGACCGATCCGCCCGTCGGGCTCACACCCCAGTCCCACCGCAGCAGGATCCCGGTGAACCAGGTCCACCACCGGTCGATCAGCGGGACGGTCGCGTCGAGATTGCGCGGGCGGAGCAGGTTCTCGATCTGCTCCGGGCTCATCGGCGGCTTGCGGCCGACGTAGTTGCTGCGCGGATCGAGGAAGGACCACGCCAGGAAGTAGGTGACGTTGGTCGCGACCACGATCATCAGCAGCCAGCCGAGTGTCCGGCGCACGAGATACTTGATCAAGGTGGTGATTCCTTCTCTTGTTCAGCGCGCGCGGGATCTGCCGACGCAGCACTGGGTCGGGATGACATTCAAGCACCATCCGCACGCCGGCGCACGCCTTATGGGACGTCGGTCGCGACGGAGTCCTGTGTTCGATGACATCCGGTCCCGGGGTGCCGGGATGACTTCGCGAGACTATCACCGGGTTGCGCGAATGGGGGATTCGACGCCCGGATCGTAGACTTGCGGGAACCCGTTCGGCCGCACCGAGGACCACATGTCACCCCGCGCACTCACTCCGCTGTCGCCCGCCGCGACGCCCGCCACCCAGATCCGCAACTTCTGCATCATCGCCCACATCGATCACGGCAAGTCCACTCTCGCCGACCGGATGCTGCAGATCACCGGCGCGGTGGCGGACAGGGACATGCGCGCGCAGTACCTGGACCGGATGGACATCGAACGCGAGCGCGGGATCACCATCAAGAGCCAGGCGGTGCGGATGCCGTGGGAGACCGCGGGGGAGACCTACGCGCTCAACATGATCGACACCCCGGGACACGTCGACTTCACGTATGAGGTGTCGCGTTCGCTGGCCGCCTGCGAGGGTGCGATCCTGCTCGTGGACGCCGCTCAGGGCATCGAGGCGCAGACGCTCGCGAACCTGTACCTCGCCCTGGAGAACGACCTCACCATCATCCCGGTGCTCAACAAGATCGACCTGCCCGCCGCCGACCCCGACAAGTTCGCCAGGGAACTGGCCGACCTCATCGGCGGCAGCCCCGACGACGTGCTGCGGGTGTCGGGCAAGACCGGCGTCGGGGTGGAGGCCCTGCTCGATCGCATCGTCACCGAGATCCCCGCGCCGGTGGGACAGGTCGACGCCCCCGCCAGAGCGATGATCTTCGACTCGGTCTACGACGCGTATCGGGGCGTGGTGACGTACGTGCGCATGGTGGACGGCAGACTCGAGCCGCGTGAGCGGCTCACCATGATGTCGACGAAGACCACCCACGATCTGCTCGAGATCGGGGTGTCCAGCCCTGAGCCCATCCCCACGCAGGGCCTCGGCGTCGGCGAGGTGGGCTACCTCATCACCGGCGTGAAGGACGTGCGTCAGTCGAAGGTGGGCGACACCGTCACGACGGCGCGCGTCCCCGCATCCGAGCCCCTGCCCGGCTACACCGACCCCAAACCGATGGTGTTCTCGGGCATCTACCCGATCGACGGCAGCGACTACGCCGAGCTGCGCGAGGCGCTCGACAAGCTCAAACTCTCCGATGCGTCGCTGCAGTATGAGCCGGAGACCTCCGTCGCGCTGGGATTCGGGTTCCGGTGCGGTTTCCTGGGGCTGCTGCACCTGGAGATCATCACCGAGCGGCTCTCGCGCGAGTTCGGGCTCGACCTGATCACCACGGCGCCCAGCGTCGTGTACGAGGTCACCACCGACACGGGGGAGACGGTCGTGGTCACCAACCCCAGCGAATACCCGGACGGCCGGGTCGCCTCCGTGTCCGAGCCCATGGTGAAGACCGCCATCCTGCTGCCCAAGGACTATGTCGGCACGGTCATGGAGCTGTGCCAGTCCCGGCGCGGCTCCCTGCTGGGCATGGAGTACCTCTCCGAGGAGCGCGTCGAGCTGCGGTACAACATGCCCCTCGGCGAGATCGTCTTCGACTTCTTCGACCAGCTCAAGTCCAAGACCCAGGGGTACGCATCCCTGGACTACGAGCCGGCGGGTTCGCAGGAGGCCGACCTCGTCAAGGTCGACATCCTCCTGCAGGGGGAGAAGGTCGACGCGTTCAGCTCGATCGTGCACCGCGACAAGGCGTACGCCTACGGCACCATGATGGCGGAGCGGCTGCGCAAGCTCATCCCGCGCCAGCAGTTCGAAGTGCCGATCCAAGCGGCCATCGGTGCGCGCATCATCGCGCGCGAGACCATCCGCGCGATCCGCAAGGACGTGCTCGCGAAGTGCTACGGCGGGGACATCAGCCGTAAGCGCAAGCTGCTGGAGAAGCAGAAGGAGGGCAAGAAGCGGATGAAGATGGTCGGCCGCGTCGAGGTGCCGCAGGAGGCGTTCATCGCCGCGCTGTCCGGCGACGTCGAGGGCAAGGCCAAGAAGTAGAAACGGCGACCTGTCTGCGCGTCGCACCCAGGCTGGTCGCCTAGGCTGGTGCTCATGCGTCGCGGGACATTCCGAGAAGGCACGGTGGACTACGCCGCGGTCGGTGCGACTCGTGCGCCCGACCTCATGCACTACCCGCCGGAGCACAGCATCCCGGCGGAGGAGTCCTGGCGCATCGGCAGCGGTGAGGAGCGGTTCCGCTCGGCGGGCGAGGCGCTGCTGTCATGGACCGCGCAGCGCGCGGCCGGGCTCCAGCTGAGCGACGTGCGCCCTGCCGCCGGGGACATGTACACCGGCGTGAGCTTCGACGCCGACGGCGTGCCGATCGCGCCCAGCCGCAGCCATGTCGAGCAGCGCTACGACGCGGAGGGCACGCCGCTGGTGGCCCCCGGGATGACGCTCAGAGTGCGCGGCCGTGTGAAGGGCATGCGGGCGGACGCCGAGCTTCGCGTCATCTCGGTCACGGAGGAGCGGCGCCGCATCGGCTTCGTGCTGGGCACCGTCGGCGGATCCGTGGTCAGCGGTGAGGAATCGTTCGACATCGACTGGCGTGACGACACGGACGAGGTGTGGTTCACCGTGCGCGCCTTCGACTCGCCCACCTCGGTGATGTACCGGCTTCCCGGCATGGTGCGTCGTCGTCGGCGAGAGCTGTTCTCCCGCTACCTGCGGGCCATCTCGCCGCTGTACGCGACACCCGTCTGATGGGCGGGCCGTTGCCGGAGGGAGATCCGGCGCCCTCCGACGGTCGTCTTCCCTCCACCGTGCGCGTCGACGCGTCGACGCCGTTCTCCGCGTACCTTCATGTGCCGTTCTGCCGCGTCCGATGCGGCTACTGCGACTTCAACACGTACACCGCGACCGAGCTGCGCGGGGCGCGGCAGGACGAGTACGCCGACACGCTGATCCGTGAGATCGATCTCGCCCGCCGCGTGCTGACGGACGTCGGCGCACTGCGACCGATGGACACCGTCTTCTTCGGAGGGGGCACGCCCACGCTGCTGCCCCCCGGCGATCTGGCGCGCATGCTGCACGCGGCCACCGGTGCGTTCGGCATCCGGGAGGGCGCGGAGGTGACCGTTGAGGCGAACCCCGACACCGTCACGCCCGAGGTCGTCGACACGCTGCGCGAGGCCGGCGTGAACCGGCTCTCCATCGGCATGCAGTCCGCCGTCCCGCACGTGCTGGCGGCGCTGGATCGCACCCATCGACCCGAGAACGTGCGCACGGCCGTGCAGGCCGCGCGCGCCGCGGGGCTCGCGGTGAGTGTCGACCTCATCTACGGCGCGCCCGGCGAGACGCTTGCGGACTGGGAGCGCTCGCTGGAGGCCGCACTGGAGCTGGAACCCGATCACATCTCCGCCTACGCCCTCATCATCGAGGACGGCACGAAGCTGGCCCGTCAGATCCGACGCGGCGAGGTGCCCGCTCCCGATGACGATCTGCAGGCCGACATGTATGAGAGCGCGGATCGGCGGCTGACCGACGCGGGGTTCTCGTGGTATGAGGTCAGCAACTGGGCCAGGTCGGACGCCGGTTCCGCGACGCCCTCCCCGCACAGATCCCGCCACAATCTGGCGTACTGGCGGGGATACGACTGGTGGGGCTTCGGGCCCGGCGCGCACAGCCACGTCGCGGGGGTGCGCTGGTGGAACGTGAAGCACCCCGCAGCATACGCACAGCGCCTCGCGCTCGAGGAGTCGCCCGCCGCAGGACGCGAGCAGCCGGACGCGCAGGCGCGCACCCTGGAGCGCGTGCTGCTGCGCAGCAGGCTCGCCGAGGGCCTGTCCATCGCCGATATCGCCGAGAGCCACCGTGGGCGCGTCGCCGAGCTGATCTCCGACGGACTGATCGATCCGGCCTCCGCGCTGCGCGACAGGCGGGTGCGCCTGACCCTGCGCGGGCGGCTGCTGGCGGATGCCGTCGTGCGCGCGCTCACGGACTGACACCCGCCGCTCCCGGGCTCCTCGGCTTCGCGAGCGGGTAGGATTGGCACTCGGAAGGTTGGAGTGCCAGCGGGAGGGATGATGGTCACAGAACGAGGACTCGAAGTCCTCCGCGCGATCGTGCAGGACTACGTCGCCACCCACGAGCCGGTGGGAAGCAGGGCGATCGTCGAGCGGCACGCCTTCGGCGTCTCCGCCGCGACCATCCGCAACGACATGGCGCAGCTGGAGGACGAGGAGCTCATCGTCGCGCCGCACACCTCGTCGGGACGGGTGCCCACCGACAAGGGGTACCGGGTCTTCGTCGACCATCTCGCGCAGGTGCGCCCGCTCTCGGCCGGCCAGCGCAACGCCATCGAGACGTTCCTGTCCGACCCCGCCGATCTCGACGACCTGATGGCGCGCACCGTGCGCGTGCTGACGCGGCTGACCGGTCAGGTGGCGCTCGCGCAGTACCCCTCCTTCGCGCAGGCGAACATCACCCACATCGAGCTGGTGGCCCTGGCATCCGACCGGATGCTGGTGGTGCTCGTGACCGACGCCGGTGGCGTCTCGCAGCGGATCGCCCCGCTGCCGGTCGATCTCGACGAGGCCGACACAGCCGTGCTGCGGGCCCGACTGGCATCACTCATCACCGGTCGTGCCGTCAGCGAGGCGGCCGAGCGGATCCAGCAGCCGGGCGGTGCGGAGCGGATCACGACGGCACCGCGTCTGCAGCCTGCGCTGCAGGCGCTGACCGGGGTCATCTCCGAGGAGCTCGCGGAGTTCCGGCACGAGCGACTGGTGATGGCGGGGGCGGCGACCCTCGCACGCCGCGAGCAGGACTTCCGCGGCAGCATCCATCCGCTCCTGGAGGCCATCGAGGAGCAGGTGACATTGCTGCGGCTGATGAGCGAGATGGTCACCGACGAGCACGGTCTGGCCACCAGCATCGGCACCGAGAACGCGCCGTTCGGGCTCGGGGAGGCCTCCATCGTCGCCAGCAACTACGCCACCCCCGGCGGGATGGCGCGCGTCGGCGTCATGGGGCCGACCCGGATGGACTACCCGAGCAACCTCGCCGCGGCCCGCGCGGTGGCGCGCTACCTGTCGCGCCTGCTCGAGGAGGACGGAGCCGCCCGCTGATGCGGACGGCCGCACACACGCACGCACACGCAGAAAGGTGATCGTGGCGGACCATTATGAAGTCCTCGGGGTGTCCCGTGACGCTTCCCAGGAGGAGATCAAGAAGGCGTACCGCAAGCTCGCGCGGCAGCTGCACCCCGACGTGAACCCGGGGGCCGAGGCCTCCGAGAGGTTCAAGCTCGTCACGCACGCCTATGACGTGCTGGGAGACGAGGAGTCCCGCCGACGCTACGACATGGGTGGGGGCGAGCATGACGGCGGCTTCGCGGGCTTCGGAGGTTTCGGGGACATCTTCGAGACGTTCTTCGGCGGGGCGGGAGGCGGTCGCTCGGGCCGTCCGCGATCGCGACGCGAGCGCGGAGAGGACGCCCTCGTGCGTGTCGACCTCGAGCTCGGCGACGTCGTGTTCGGTGCGCACCGCGATATCGAGGTCGACACGGCCGTGCTGTGCGAGACCTGTCAGGGCAGCTGCTGCCAGCCCGGCACCTCGCCGACCACGTGCGACGTGTGCGGCGGCTCCGGCCACGTGCAGCGTCAGGTGCGCAGCCTGCTCGGCAACGTCGTCACCACGCAGCCGTGCGGCTCCTGCGAGGGGTTCGGCACACGGATCGAGTCGCCGTGCGGCGCCTGCGCGGGCCAGGGGAGGGTGCGCACCCGGCGCACCGTGTCGCTCGACATCCCGGCGGGCGTCGAGACCGGCCTTCGCCTGCAGCTGCCCGGTTCGGGCGCCGTCGGCCGTGCCGGCGGCCCCAACGGCGACCTGTACGTCGAGGTGACCGTCGCCCCTCATCCGGTGTTCAGCCGCGACGGCGATGATCTGCTGGCGACCCTCGAGGTGTCGATGGCGGATGCCATCCTCGGCACCACGACCCGCATCGACGGGCTGGACGGGGAGGTCGACCTGGAGATCAGACCGGGAGTCCAGTCCGGTGATGTGCTGACCATCGGCGGCCGGGGCGTGACGCCGCTGCGCGGCAGCCAGCGCGGTGACCTGCGTGTGGGCGTGCAGGTGGTCACGCCCACGAAGCTCGATTCCGCCCAGCGCCGCCTCATCGAGGACTTCGCGAAGAAGACGAAGGCGCCGGGACCGCGGCTCGCGCAGTTCCAGCAGGGGCTGTTCTCCAAGCTGCGCGACCGCTTCCGCAGTCACTGACGGACCGAGGACGCCATGGCGCTGCACTTCATCGTCCCCGGATGCACGGATGCCGCCGTCGGCGAGCTCGTCGATCTCACCGGTGCGGAGGCCAAGCACGCCTCCGTGGTGCGGCGTGTGCGTGTGGGGGAGAGCGTCACACTCGGAGACGGCCGCGGCGTCTGGCTGTCCGGTGTCGTCGAGGACGTCTCCGCCGCGCGCGTCAGCGTCCGCATCGGGGCGCGCAGCCGGCATGACGCTCCCGAGACGCGCATCCTGCTCGCACAGGCGCTGGCCAAGGGCGACCGTGACGAGCTCGCCGTGCAGGCGGCCTGCGAGCTGGGCGCGGACGGCATCATCCCCTGGCAGGCCGCGCGCAGCATCTCCCGGTGGGCGGGACCCAAGGCCGTGAAAGGGCGGGAGCGCTGGGCGAGCATCGTCCGCGAGGCGGCCAAGCAGGCACATCGGCCGTGGGTCCCCGAGGTGGCGGAGATCGAGTCCACGGCGCGTCTGGCGCAGAGGGCCGTCGGTGCGAGGATGCTGGTCCTCGACCCATGGACGCGGAACAGGCTCTCCACCGTCCGACCCGATGGCCGCGACGTCATCCTCGTCGTCGGGCCGGAGGGCGGCATCGCTCCCGAGGAGCTGGAGCTCCTCGAGGGTGCGGGCGCGGAGCGGGTGCGACTGGGCGACACGGTGCTGCGCACCTCGACGGCCGGCCCCGCGGCGATCGCGGTGCTCTCCGGCGTCTTCGGCCGCTGGTGACGGACGTCGACGCAGCCGCGCTCACTAGACTGGGCACCATGACAGAGCCCTCGATCTTCACGCGCATCCTGAACGGGGAGATCCCCGGAGAGATCCTCGCGCGGACCGACCGGGTCTTCGCGATCCGCGACATCAATCCGCAGGCCCCCGTGCACGTGCTGGTGATCCCTGTGACCGAGCAGTACCGCGATGTGACAGAGCTCGCCGCCGGCGACCCCGGTCTGCTGGCGGAGATGGTGGCCATGGCCAAGCAGATCGCCACGGAGCACGCCGACGGCGAGTATCGTCTGATCTTCAACAACGGCGCCCGCGCCGGCCAGTCCGTCTTCCACGTGCACGCCCACGTGCTCGCGAACATCGAGGAGAGCAGACTCGTTGGCTTCTGACGATTCCGTCCCGCGGTTCCCCGCACAGCCCGAGCGCACCGAGCGCATCTTCGCCGACGGCGTCGCCATGGTGCAGCTGCTCGGACCGCAGGACCGACTGCTGCGGATGCTGGAGAAGCAGCACCCGCGCGTGCAGGTGCTGGTCCGGGGCAACGAGATCAGCCTCGGCGGTGCGGACGCCGACGTCGAGGCCGCCAAGCGGCTGGTCGAGGAGCTCCTGGAGATGACCCGCTCCGGCCAGAGCCTCGCCCCCTCGGACGTCGAGCGGTCGGCGCGCATCCTCGCGCAGGACGAGGGCATCCGGCCCAGCGAGGTGCTCAGCGAGGCGATCCTCTCCACCCGCGGGCGGGTGATCCGCCCGAAGACGCTCGGGCAGAAGGAGTACGTCGACGCGATCGAGGAGAACACCATCGTGTTCGGGATCGGGCCGGCGGGCACCGGCAAGACCTACCTCGCGATGGCCAAGGCCGTGCAGGCGCTGCAGCGCAAGGAGGTGCAGCGCATCATCCTCACGCGCCCGGCCGTCGAGGCGGGGGAGCGGCTGGGGTTCCTGCCCGGTTCGCTCACCGACAAGATCGACCCGTACCTGCGCCCGCTGTACGACGCCCTCAACGAGATGATGGATCCGGAGATCGTGCCGCGCCTCATGGCGACGGGGACCATCGAGGTCGCGCCGCTCGCCTACATGCGCGGACGCACGCTCAACGACTCCTTCGTCGTGCTCGACGAGGCGCAGAACACCACACCGGAGCAGATGAAGATGTTCCTGACCCGGCTCGGCTTCGGCACGAAGATGGTCGTCACCGGCGACATCACGCAGATCGACCTGCCGCAGGGCGCATCGGGGCTGCGGCTGGTGACGAGGGTGCTCAGCGATGTCGACGACATCCACTTCTCGCGTCTGACCAGTGAGGACGTCGTCCGGCACTCCCTGGTCGGCCGCATCATCGACGCGTACAGCGAGTATGACGAGCGGCGCACCGCCGCCCGCGTCGAGCGGGAACAGGCGCACGAGTTCGCGAACCGCGCCGAACGGCGCTCGGGGCTGCGCGGCACTCCGAGAGACCGCATGCCGAGACGAGGCCTGGAATGATCGAGATCAACAACGAGTCGGCCATCACGATCGATGAGACCGTCCTGCAGCGGCTCACGGACTTCAACCTCGCGCAGCTGCATGTCAGCGCGGACGCCGAGGTCGCCATCGTGCTCGTCGACGAGGGCGCCATGGAGGCCCTCCACGTGCAGTGGATGGACGAACCCGGCCCCACCGATGTGCTGAGCTTCCCGATGGACGAGCTGCGACCGGGAAGTCCCGACCGTCCGACGCCCGCCGGACTGCTCGGCGACATCGTGCTGTGCCCTCAGGTCGCCGAGACCCAGGCGCAGGCCGCCGGCCACAGCCTCATGGACGAGCTGATCCTGCTCACCACGCACGGCCTGCTGCACCTGCTGGGATTCGATCACGCCGAGCCCGAAGAGGAGCGTGAGATGTTCGGGCTGCAGAAGTCGCTCATCGACGACTTCGCCCGCGCCGAGCGACACCGATGACACCGGCGTTCCTGCTCGCGGCCGCTGTGCTGCTGGTGGCCTTCGGAGGACTGATGGCCGCCGTGGACGCCGCGTTCTCGGTGACGTCCCGATCCGATCTGGAGGAGCTCGCCGACCAGGGCCGCAGCGCCGATGCCCTGCGTGCCATCGCCGCGGATCCCGACCCGCACGTCAACGCCGTCGCCTTCATGCGCGTGCTCGCCGAGACCACCGCCGCGGTGCTGGTGACCGTCGCCCTGGACGCGCTGCTGCCCAGCATCTGGTGGGCCATGCTCGCTGCGGCGCTGCTGATGACGGGAATCACCTTCGTCCTCGTCGGCGCGAGCCCGCGCTCCTTCGGCCGCGCGCACGCCGAAGGACTGCTGCGCGTGTGGGCGCCCACCGCGCGGGGCGTGCGGATGCTGCTCGGTCCGCTCGCGCAGACACTGGTGCGGGCGGGTCAGAGGGTCACACCGGGAGTCGGGCGCAGCAGTTTCGCCTCCGAGGAGCAGCTGCTGAGCATGGTCGACGAGGCCGCGTCGAACGACCTCATCGAGGAGGACGACAGGGACCTCATCCACTCCGTGTTCGACTTCACCGATCAGTTCGTGCGGGCCGTGATGGTGCCGCGCACGGAGATGCTGACGGTGGACGCCGCCGCGGTGACCACCGAGGCGATGGATCTGTTCCTGCGCAGCGGCGTCTCCCGGATGCCGGTCGTGGACGACGACGCCGACGATGTCGTCGGCGTGCTGTACCTGAAGGACCTCGTGCAGTTCGCCTACCGCGACGAGAGCGCGTGGCGGGGGGCGCCCGTGCGCCCCATCGCGCGTCCGGCGGTGTTCGTTCCCGAGTCGATGCGCGCCGAGACGCTGCTGCAGCAGATGAAGCGCGACGCCGTGCACGTGTGCATCGTCGTCGACGAGCACGGCGGGATCTCGGGGCTCGTCACCCTCGAAGACCTCATCGAGGAGCTGGTGGGCGAGATCGCCGACGAGTACGACCGCGGACCGGCCGAGGTGGTCGATCTCGGCGGCGGCCGCTACCGCGTCAACTCCCGACTTCCGTTGGAGGACGTCGGCGACCTGTTCGGCCTCGAGCTCGAGGACGAGGAGGTCGACTCGATCGGCGGGCTGCTGGGCAAGGCGCTCGGGCGGATCCCGCAGCCCGGCGACACGGCATCCGTCGGCGGACTCGTGCTCACCGGGGGCGCGTCACGCGGCCGCGGCCGCGGCATCGCGACGGTGTTCGTGGAGCGGGTGCCGGAGGAGAGCGCGGACAAGGACGGCGAAGGAGACGGCGATGACTGAGCAGGACCGGGCGGACGGAGTCCCGCGCAGCGGGTTCGTGACCTTCGTGGGGCGGCCGAACGTCGGCAAGTCCACGCTCACCAACGCGCTGGTCGGCGAGAAGATCGCCATCACCAGTGAGAAGCCGCAGACCACCAGACGGGCCATCCGCGGCGTCCTGAACCGCCCCGGCGGGCAGCTCGTGATCGTCGACACCCCCGGCATCCACAAGCCGCGGACCCTCCTCGGCGAGCGGCTGAACGACCTCGTGGAGCAGGTCCTCGGAGATGTCGACGTCATCGGGTTCTGCGTGCCGGCGACGGAGAGGATCGGCCCGGGGGACCGTCGTATCGCCGCATCGCTGGACGGCTACCCCCGGGCGAAGAAGGTCGCGATCGTCACCAAGACGGATGCCGCGGAACGGGACGAGGTCGTCGAGCGCCTCGTGGAGGTCGACGCGCTGCGCGAGGACTGGGCGGCCGTCATCCCGCTGTCCGCCGTCGATGAGGGGCAGATGGGCCGCGAGCAGCTGCACGTGCTCGCCGATGAGATCCTGGGCCTGATGCCCGAAGGACCACGGCTGTACGAGGACGGCGTGGTCACCGACGAATCCCTGTCCGACCGCATCGCAGAGGTCATCCGCGAGGCGGCGCTGGAGGGCGTGCGCGACGAGCTGCCGCACTCCATCGCGGTCGTGGTCGACGACATCGAGCCGCGCGAGGACGGCGACCTCACCGACGTGTATGCGTCGATCGTCGTCGAGCGGGACAGCCAGAAGGCCATCATCATCGGCAGGAAGGGCTCACGGCTGCGAGACGTCGGATCCGAGGCCCGGCACGGGATCGAGGAGCTGGTGGGCACGCGCGTGTTCCTCAAGCTGCACGTACGGGTCGCCAAGGACTGGCAGCGCGACCCCAAGCAGCTCGGCAGACTGGGCTTCTGATGGGCCGTCGCTGGGTGGCCGGGAGCTGGGGGAGCCCCGACGACTGGCGACTGGTCGAGTACGAGGCGCCCGCACCCGGCCCGGGGGAGGTCACCATCCGCATCCGCGCGGCGGGCGTCAACCCCGCCGACGCCAAGCACCTCGCGCGCCCGCGCCCGGGGCTCGAGCTTCCCGCGCCGATCGGCTACGAGGTCTCCGGCCTGCTCGCCGCCGCCGGGCCGGGCACGGAGATCACGACGGGGCCGGCCTCCGTCGGCGACGAGGTCGTCGCCTTCCGCGTCCGCGGCGGCTACGCGACGGAGATCACCGTTCCCGCGCAGACGGTGCTGCGCAAGCCCGCCGGCCTCACGCATGCGGAGGCGGCGAATCTGCTGCTGGCGGGCACGACGGCGGCCGATATGCTGCGTGTCGTCGCCGCGCAGCCGGGGGACCTCGTGCTGCTGCACGGCGCGTCGGGTGCGGTGGGTCTCAGCCTCCTGCAGCAGGCGGCGCTGCGCGGCATCCGTGTGATCGGCACGGCGAGCCCGGGCAGGTTCGATGCGGTGCGGGCGTTCGGCGGCACTCCGGTCGCGCACGGCGATGGTCTGCACGGCCGCGTCGTACGCGCACTGGCGGATGGCGGGGCATCGCGCATCGATGCGGCGCTGGATGCTGTCGGGACGGACGAGGCCGTGGAGGTGTCGCTGGCGCTGGTCCCGGACCGCGCGCGCATCGTCACCATCGTCGCGGTCGCTGCCGCAGCCGAGCACGGATTCCGCGCCATCTCGGGCTCGCAGCCCGGCAGTGCGCGTTTCCGCGACGAGGTCCGCGAGCCGCTCGTCGCCCTCGCCGAGCAGGGTCTGCTTCAGGTGCCGGTGGCGCACGAGTATCCGCTGGATCAGGCACCGCAGGCGCTGCGGATGCTGGCATCCGGGCACCCCGGCGGCAAGGTCGCCCTGATCCCCTGAGCGCGCGGATCGACGCACAGTGAGCGAAATGCCAAGTGTGGTGTTAGCATCGAAGCATGCCTCTGGGCGGTCTGCTTCTTCTTAGCTGCCGTGACGAGTCCTGATCTTCGGGCCCTCTCGTCGCGGCGCTGGTGTTGGCCTGAGCACATTTCCTGACGAAGAGAAGCACACATCATGAAGAACACCCAGAAGTCGTCGACGATGCCGATCCACAAGTATCGGCCCTTCCACGAGCAGATCCGGGTCGATCTCCCCGACCGCACCTGGCCCTCGAAGCGGATCACCGAGGCGCCCCGCTGGTGCGCCGTCGATCTGCGCGACGGAAACCAGGCCCTCATCGATCCCATGTCGCCCGAGCGCAAGCGCGTCATGTTCGAACTGCTGGTCGGCATGGGCTACAAGGAGATCGAGGTGGGCTTCCCGTCCGCCAGCCAGACCGACTTCGATTTCGTGCGCCAGCTGATCGACGAGGACCTCATCCCCGACGACGTCACCATCCAGGTGCTCACGCAGTGCCGGGAGCACCTCATCGAGCGCACGTACGAGGCCATCAGGGGCGCGAAGCAGGCCATCGTGCACTTCTACAACTCCACGAGCGTGCTGCAGCGCGAGGTCGTGTTCCGCGCCGACCGTGAGGGCGTCAAGCAGATCGCGCTCGACGGCGCCCGGCTGTGCCGCAGGCTGGAGAAGACGATCCCCGACACCGAGGTCTACTACGAATACTCGCCTGAGAGCTACACGGGCACCGAGCTGGAGTACGCCGTCGAGGTCTGCAACGCCGTGCTGGAGGTGCTCGAGCCGACCCCGGACCGCAAGGTCATCATCAACCTGCCCGCCACCGTCGAGATGGCCACGCCCAACGTGTACGCCGACTCGATCGAGTGGATGGGGCGCCACCTGAACCACCGCGAGAACGTGATCCTGTCCCTGCATCCGCACAACGACCGCGGCACGGCGATCGCGGCCGCCGAGCTCGGCTACCTGGCCGGTGCCGACCGCATCGAGGGCTGCCTGTTCGGCAACGGCGAGCGGACCGGGAACGTCGACCTCGTGGCACTGGGCGTCAACCTGTTCACGCAGGGCATCGACCCCCAGATCGACTTCAGCGACATCGACCAGGTCAAGCACACCGTCGAATACTGCAATCAGCTGCGGGTCCCCGAACGGCACCCGTGGGTCGGGGATCTGGTCTTCACGGCGTTCAGCGGCTCGCACCAGGACGCCATCAAGAAGGGCTTCGAGTCGATGGCGGCCAAGGCCGAGGCCGAGGGCGCAGCCGTCGACGACATCGAATGGGCCGTGCCGTACCTGCCCGTCGACCCGAAGGACCTCGGCCGCTCCTACGAGGCGGTCATCCGGGTCAACTCGCAGTCCGGCAAGGGCGGCGTCGCCTACCTGCTGAAGACCGACCACGCTCTGGACCTGCCGCGGAAGCTGCAGATCGAGTTCTCCGCCGTCGTGCAGGCCAAGACCGACGCGGAGGGCGGCGAGGTCACCAGCGACGAGATCTGGTCGATCTTCACCGACGAGTACCTGCCGGCTGATGAGGCGGATGCGAAGTGGGGGCGCTTCGAACTGCTGGGCACGCAGACCCGCAGCGACATGACCGGCGAGGTGTCGCTGGAGGTCGTGCTGCGAGACGGCGAGGAGCGCGTCGAGACGGCCGGCCGTGGCAACGGCCCCATCGCCGCGTTCATCGAGATCCTTCGAGCGCGCGGCTTCGACGTGTCGCTGTACGACTACGTGGAGCACACCATGTCCAGCGGAGGCGATGCGCAGGCCGCGGCCTACGTGGAGCTGCAGGTCGACGACCACAGGCTGTGGGGAGTCGGCATCGACGGAGACATCTCGACGGCCTCGCTCAAGGCCATCGTGTCGTGCGTGAACCGCTCGATCCGCACCCGTGAGGCGCAGCTCGTCGAGGCGTGATCGACGGATCATCCCGATCTGTCCTCGATGATCGGGACGGTCCCCGTCTCCGTCGCCCCCTCCGCCGGTGCAGTCGGCGCTGCCGCCGGAAGCCGGAGGCGAACGTGGCCGCGCGCGGGGGATAATCGTTGCGTGCCCACCTATCGAGACGAAGCGGTGATCCTGCGCACCCACAAACTGGGCGAGGCTGACCGCATCGTGACTCTGCTGTCACGGCGTAACGGCAGGATCCGCGCGGTGGCGAAGGGCGTGCGACGCACCTCCTCGAAGTTCGGTGCACGGCTGGAGCCCTTCATGGTCGCCGACCTGCAGCTGTACCGGGGGCGTTCGCTGGACATCGTGCAGCAGGCCGACTCCCTGGGCGCCTACGGAGCGGACATCGTCGTGGACTACGAGCGGTTCACGGCGGCCAGTGCCATGGTCGAGACCGCCGACAGGCTCAACGAGGCGGAGGCCACCGCATCCCAGTACCTGCTGCTCGTGGGCGGCCTGCGCTCTTTGTCGCGCGGTGAGCACGAGCCCCGCAGCATCCTGGACTCCTACCTGCTGCGCGTCATGGCGCTGTCGGGATGGGCTCCGTCCCTCGATGACTGCGCGCGCTGCGGAGCCCCCGGCCCGCATGCGCATTTCGGTCCGCAGCTGGGGGGTGCGGTGTGCGACGAATGCGCGCCCGCCGGCAGTCCGCGCATCGCCGCGTCGACGCTCGCTCTGCTGAGCGCGCTCATGAGCGGTGACTGGGAGGCCGTGGACACGGCGAGCCCCGCTGACGCGGCGGCGGCGGCCGGGACCGTCGCCGCCTACGCGCAGTGGCATCTCGAACGCGGCATCCGTTCCCTGGAGCACGTGGCGGGGGCGGACCGGCCGCTCCCGCCCGGTCGTCCGGCCCCGCTTCGACGACAAGGAGCACCGTGACACCGAAGCCCTACACGCACAAGGATGCGGTGCCGTTCCGTCCGCTGGACTGGACGGGCCTCCATCCGCCGGAGTTCTCCGCCGTGCCCGAGCACGTCGCGATCGTCATGGACGGCAACGGGCGCTGGGCGAACCGACGCGGGCTCAACCGCATCGAGGGTCACAAGGCCGGCGAGGAGGTGCTGCTGGACGTCGTCGCCGGGGCCATCCAGGCGGGTGTGAAGCACCTGTCGGTGTACGCCTTCTCGACGGAGAACTGGGCGCGCTCCCCGGAGGAGGTCCGCTTCCTGATGGGGTACAACCGTGACGTGCTGCATCGCAGACGCGACCAGCTCAACGAATGGGGCGTGCGCGTGCGGTGGGCGGGCCGGCGGCCGCGGCTGTGGGGATCGGTGATCAGGGAGCTGCGGTTCGCGGAGCAGCTCACACGGGACAACGACGTGCTGACGCTGACCATGTGCGTGAACTACGGCGGGCGCGTCGAGCTCGTCGACGCGATGCGCTCCCTCGCCGAGGACGTCCGTGCCGGGCGACTGAAGCCGAGCGCGATCACGGAGAAGCAGATCCGTCGTCGACTGTACGTGCCCGACATGCCCGATGTGGACCTGTTCCTGCGCAGCTCGGGGGAGCAGCGCACCTCCAATTTCCTGCTGTGGCAGGCCGCGTACGCCGAGATGGTCTTCCTCGACACGCTGTGGCCGGACTTCTCCCGCGAGGAGCTGTGGCGGGCGATCGAGATCTACCTGTCGCGCGACCGGCGCTTCGGAGGCGCCGTGGACGCGCCGCAGACGTGACAGCGCGCAGCGCGTCTGCGCGCTGCGGAATAGTCGTCCCTCCTCTGCTGTTGGGTGAAGGTGTGAGCGAACCCATCTCCATCGACATCTGGTCCGACGTCGCGTGCCCGTGGTGCTACATCGGCAAGCGCAATCTCGAGAAGGGCCTGGCGGCCACCGCGGGTGATGACGACGCACCGCAGGTGAGCATCACCTTCCACTCCTTCCAGCTTCAGCCGGATGCCGAGGTCGACTTCGACGGTACGCACGACGAGTACCTGGCCAAGCACGTCGGGATGAGCCCCGAGCAGGCGGCGGCGTCCGCGCAGCGGCTGACGCAGCTGGGGGCGCAGGCGGGGCTGGAGTATCACTTCGACACCGTCAAGCAGACCAACACGTTCTCCGCGCACGAGCTGCTCCACTTCGCCAAGGCGAAGGGCCTCCAGCACGAGATGAAGGAGCGCCTGATGGCCGCGCACTTCACCGAGGGGCGCCACGTCGGGCACGTCGACGACCTCGTCGAGCTGGCCGTGGAGGTCGGCCTCGATGCCGATGAGGTGCGCGCGGCGCTGGAGGCGAGGGAGTACGCCGATGCGGTGCGCTCCGACATCGCTCAGGCGCGCGCCTTCGGCATCAACGGGGTGCCGTTCTTCGTGATCGACGGGAAGTACGGCGTCAGCGGTGCTCAGCCGCCGGAGGCGTTCGAGAACGTCATCCGTGACGTGTGGGCCAAGAAGGATCTCGCTGCGGCCGAGTAGAGGCCGCCGGGCCTGCGCGATCCGTCGTGCGGGCTCAGCGCCCGGCCGATTCCAGGGCTCTCTCGATCGCCGAGACGATCTCCGGCGCATCCGGACGCTGCTTGGGCCGGAATCGCTGGACCGAGCCGTCCGCACCCACCAGGAACTTCTCGAAGTTCCACTCCACTCGTCCCGCCCTGCCGTCGGCATCCTGCGCCTGCTTGAGCGCCTTGTACAGGTCATGCGCGCCTCGCCCGTTGACCTTGATCTTCTCGTTCACGGGGAAGGAGACGCCGTACGTGGTGGAGCAGAACTCGAGGATCTCCTCCATCGAACCCGGCTCCTGACCCATGAACTGGTTGCAGGGGAAGCCCAGCACCGTGAAGCCGCGATCGCCGTACTCGCGCTGGAGCTGCTCGAGCTGCTCGTACTGCGGGGTCAGGCCGCACTTGGAGGCCACGTTGACGACCAGCACGACGTCCGCGCCGTAGTCGTCGAGCGTCCTCTCCGCACCGTCGGCCGAGGAGAACGGGATCTGTCGGATCGTCGAATCGGTCATGTGCACAGCCTAGGTCAGCGGAGCCCGAACCGGGCGTGGTCTGGGAGAATGGAGAGGATATGACTCTCGCGACCGACCTCCCACCCCGCACGGCGGCGGCTTCCGCGTTGCGGATCGGGCCCATCGATCTCGACGTGCCCGTCGTTCTCGCGCCCATGGCGGGCATCACCAACGCCGCCTTCCGTCGGCTGTGTCGCGAGTACGGGGCGGGGCTCTACGTCAGTGAGATGATCACCTCGCGCGCGCTCGTCGAGCGCAATGCGATCACGATGCGGCTGATCCAGCATCACGAGAGCGAGGAGATCAGGTCCGTCCAGCTGTACGGCGTCGACCCGGCGACCATCGCGGAGGCCGTGCGCATCATCGTCGCGGAGGACCGCGCCGACCACATCGACCTGAACTTCGGATGCCCTGTGCCCAAGGTCACCCGCAAGGGCGGCGGAGCGGCGCTGCCGTGGAAGACCTCCCTGTTCGCCGACATCGTGAGCCGAGCAGTGCGCGCCGCGGGCGATCTGCCGCTGACCGTCAAGATGCGCAAGGGGATCGACCGCGACCACCTCACCTTCCTCGACGCGGCCCGCGCCGCCGAGGACGCCGGTGCCGCCGCCGTCGCCCTGCATGCCCGTACGGCATCGGAGTACTACTCGGGGCATGCCGACTGGGATGCGATCGGCGAACTCAAACAGGCCGTCACCAGCATCCCCGTGCTCGGCAACGGAGACATCTGGAGCGCCGAGGACGCGCGGCGCATGATGGCGCAGACCGGCTGCGACGGCGTCGTGGTGGGGCGCGGATGCCTGGGACGGCCGTGGCTGTTCGGAGAGCTGTCTCAGGCGCTGCGTCCCGCGGACGCATCGACGGCGGCGGGGGACGGCCACTTCGAGAAGGTCGACGCGACCCTGCAGTTCGTCGCCCGCGCGTTCCGCCGGCACGCCGAGCTGCTCGTCGAGTTCTTCGAGGATGAGGACCGCGGCTGCAAGGACGTGCGCAAGCACGTCGCCTGGTACTTCAAGGGGTACCCCGTCGGCGGCGAACTGCGCGGAGCACTGGCCAGGGCATCCACCCTGCAGGAGATCGACGACCTGCTGGGCACGCTCGGCGACGCGCCGTACCCGGGCGCCGGCGCCGAGGGGCAGCGCGGCCGGGCAGGCTCCCCGAAACGCACGGCGCTGCCCGAGGGGTGGTTGCAGTCGAGGGAGATCGACCAGGGCATCAGTGTCATGATGCGTGGAGCGGAGATCGAGAACAGTGGCGGCTGACCTCACGGGGGCGGGACCCTCCGAGCGGGGCGACGCGGGGTACGACGCGCACGACGCCGAGCGCTTCTACGCGGAGACGCATCGGTCGGAGCGCAACGACTTCTCCCGCGACAGGGCTCGGGTGCTGCACTCCGCGGCACTGCGCAGGCTCGCCGCGAAGACCCAGGTGCTCAGCCCCGCGAGCACCGCCGATTTCGCACGCAACAGACTCACACACTCCCTCGAGGTGGCCCAGGTCGGCCGCGAGCTGGCCGCCGCACTCGGCGTCTCCGCCGACGTGGTCGACACGGCGTGTCTGAGCCATGACCTCGGGCATCCGCCGTTCGGTCACAACGGCGAGCGCGCGCTCAACGACTGGGCCGCGGACATCGGAGGCTTCGAGGGCAACGCGCAGTCGCTGCGCATCCTGACCCGGTTGGAGACCAAGGTCCTCGATGACCAGGAACACTCGGTCGGGCTGAACCTCACGCGGGCCAGTCTGGACGCCTCCTGCAAGTACCCCTGGACGGTCGACAGCCCGCTGCCGGATCCCGGCGGCCGGCTCAAGTTCGGCGTGTACCCCGATGACGAGCCGGTGTTCCGCTGGATGCGCGACGGTGCGCCGGACAGGCTGCGCTGCATCGAGGCGGAGATCATGGACCTCTCCGATGACATCGGCTACTCGGTGCACGACTTCGAGGACGCCATCCTCAACGGCTACCTCGACGTCGCGCGTCTCGCCGATCCCGCCGAGCACGATGCGCTCATCGACCGCATCCGTCAGTGGGTCGGCCTCGACTACACGGGGGAGGAGCTCGAGGAGGCCCTGAGCCGTCTCACCCGGCAGCCCATGTGGCTGGACGCGTTCGACCGCTCGCGGCATGACCTCGCCCGGTTGAAGAACCTCACCAGCGACCTCATCGGGCGCTTCGCCCGGGCATCCGTCGCCGCCACCCGCGACGCGTACCCCGGCGCGAGTCTCGCGCGATACAACGGGCACGTCGTGGTGCCGCGCGAGGTCGAGACGGAGATCGCGGTCCTCAAGGGCATCATGGGGCAGGCCATCGTCACGATCGAGGCGCGCAAGGGCGTGTACAAGGAGCAGCGTCGCGTGCTCGAACGCCTGGCGGACTCGCTGTGGTCCACGGACGCGCTGTGGTCGGCCGGCGCGGACGTGCTGGAGCCGGCGTTCGCCGCCGACTTCCTCGCCGCGGAGACGGACGCCGCCCGCGCCCGTGTCGTCGTCGACCAGGTGGCCAGCCTCACCGACCAGACCGCCGTCGACTGGCACAATCGCCTCGTGGGGGAGATCGATCCCGCCGAGGTCGGCATCTGGACGCCGCGGCACGCCCGCGGCGGCGCGCATCGGCGCGCTGCCGCCCGGGCGACGGTCGGAGAGGCGTCCTGATGGCGCGTATCCTGCAGTCCGACGTCGAAGAGGTCAAGTCCCGCACCAACATCGCCGACATCGTCGGTGAACGGGTCGCGCTGAGATCCGCGGGAATCGGCTCGCTCAAGGGGCTGTGCCCGTTCCACGACGAGAAGAGCCCGAGCTTCCATGTGCGGCCGCAGGTCGGCTTCTACCACTGTTTCGGATGCGGTGCATCCGGCGACGTGTACACCTTCCTCCGTGAGATGGATCATGTCAGCTTCAGCGAGGCCGTGGAGCGGCTGGCCGGCCGCATCGGCTACTCCTTGCACTATGAGGACGGCGGAGCGGCCCCGGAGACCAGCGGACGCAGCCGGCTGTACGCCGCCAACACGGCCGCAGCCGAGTACTTCCGCAGTCAGCTGCTGAGCCCGGAGGCGGAGAGCGCCCGCCGGTTCCTCGGCGAGCGCGGCTTCGACGCAGGGGCCGCCGCGCACTTCGGCGTCGGCTATGCGCCGCGGGGCTGGGAGAACATGCTGACGGCGCTCACCGCGCAGGGCTTCACGCGCGAGGAGCTCAGCACGGCCGGCCTGGTCTCGGCCGGGCAGCGGGGCGTGTACGACAGGTTCCGCGGCAGGGTGGTGTGGCCCATCCGCGACGTCACCGGGCAGACCATCGGATTCGGCGCGCGTCGGCTGTACGACGACGACAAGGGCCCGAAGTACCTCAACACGCCCGAGACGCCGCTGTACCGCAAGACGCAGGTGCTCTACGGTCTCGATCTCGCCAAGCGCGACATCTCGCGCGGTGATCCCCGGCGCGTGGTCGTGGTGGAGGGGTACACGGACGTCATGGCCTGCCATCTCGCGGGCGTCACCACGGCCATCGCGACCTGCGGCACCGCGTTCGCCGCGGAGCACATCAAGGTGCTCAGGCGCGTGATGGGGGACGACTCCGCGGCAGGGGAGGTGGTGTTCACGTTCGACGGCGATGAGGCCGGCCAGAAGGCGGCGCTGCGCGCTTTCTCGGAGGACTCCCGCTTCACCGCGCAGACCTTCGTCGCCGTCGCGCCGGACGGGCTGGACCCCTGCGATCTGCGTCTGCAACGCGGTGATGCCGCGGTGCGCGGACTCATGGACGCCAAGGTGCCCATGTTCGAGTTCGCCATCGACAGGAAGCTCGCGGGCTACGACCTGTCCACGGTGGAGGGTCAGGTCGGAGCGCTGCGCGCCGCAGCCCCCATCGTGGCGGTGATCCGCGACGAGCTGCTGCGACCCGGGTACGAGAGGGTGCTGGCGCGCCGGCTCGGCATGGACCCCACCGACGTGCACCAGGAGGTGCGGCGTGCGGCGCGCGGGGCGTCGGCTGCGGCCCGTGAGCCGCAGCGGATCGTCCCCGCAGCACCGGAGCCGGATTCCCCCGGGCTCACGCGGGTGCGCCTCGCGGATCTCCCGCGAACCGTGGACGTCGCCATCGAGCGCGACGCACTCACGGGCATCCTCCAGTACGGTCATCTGATCGACCAGGAGCTGCTGGCCAGGGCCGTGTCGGAGCAGTTCCGGCATCCGGGGCTGGATGCCGTGCGCCAGTCCGTCGCATCCGCGCAGGACCGGACGCGTGTGGGCTGGGCGGCCGGCGCGGTGGACGCGGTGCGCGAGCCGTACCGCTCACTGGCGGGCGAGCTGCTGATGATGCCCTTCCCCGCGAAGGATGAGGAACGGGCACTGGTGTCGGCGACGGACCTGTGCCGACGTCTGATCGTGCGCAGCATCGACAGGGAGAAGAACGAGCTGCTGGGTGCCGTGCAGCGCGTGCCCGCCGATTCCGACGGCGGCCGTGCGCTGCGCGTGCGGCTGCGTGATCTGGACCAGGAGCGGATGCGGTTCGTCGAGTCGTGATCGCGGGACGCCGCCGGACAGGGCAGGATGGAGTCATGTCTGCCGACGCCGCCATCGACTGCTCGGATCTGGTCATCGACCGGATCGGCCACGGTGGAGTCACGCGCGCCGTCGACGGAGTGACCTTCACCCTGCACCCCGGCGAGCTGATGTGCGTGGGAGGGGCCACGGGCGCGGGGAAGTCGACACTCGTGTCTGCACTGGCCGGTGTCGGCGACGTCTCGGTGAAGGTCGCCGGGGGACGCGCTCAGGTGTGCGGCGTGAACATTCGCAGACCCGGACGCCGGCGTCGCATGCTCACCGCGCTCAGCGGCTACATCGCTCAGCGCGCCGGGGCGGACCTGCCGCCCCGGCTGACCGTGTCCGAGGTGATCTCCGAGCCCGTCACCTCGCGGGAGAGGAAGGTCAACAGCAGGGCGCTCGCGCTGCGGGTCGCCGCGCTGCTGGACGAGCTCCACCTGCCGTTGGGCGCGGCCGGGAAGTTCCCGTACGAGCTCAGCGCGGGCATGCGCCAGCGGGTGGCGATCGCCCGGGCGTTCATGCTCGAGCCGCGCGTGCTCATCGCCGATGAGCCGCTCGCGAACCTCGACCTGGAGGTGCGCCCGGTGGTGTTCGATGCGATCACCCGACGCCGTACCGAACGGTCGATGTCGGCACTGCTGGTCACCAATGACGCGGCGTTCATCCGCGAACTCGAGGCCGAGGCGCTGATCCTGCGCGGCGGCCACGTGGTGGCGCGCGGTGTCGGCCGGAACCTCGTGTGGTCGCCGAACTCCGAGGCGGACGCTGCGCGCTGAGCGGACTGCGGGACAGGAGCAGGCATCCTGCTCAGTTCGGCGCCCCTGACCACGTCGCCAGCGCAGGAGGAGGAGTGTAAGCGCAGATCTCGCGCTCCCAGTGCTGGGCGAATGCCAGACTCACGTGGTCCTGGTCATGGGGCGCGACGATCTGGATGCCGCACGGCATCCCGGAGCCGGTCGTCCCGGCGGGGACGATCGTGCTCGGCAGATACGCTGCGCCGGAGAACATCGCCCAGTACAGCCGCTCCTCGCGCATGACGGGGTTTCCCTCCGCATCCGTGCGTCTGGCGTCGAAACGTTCCGGACTGTGGTCGTGTCGTCCCGCCGCTGAATTCGCCGCTGGGCACAGCAGGACGTCGTAGTCATCGAAGAACGACGCCCAGCGTCGCCGGTTCTGCGTCCGGGACTCGTCCAGTTCGCGCCATGCCGCGGCCGACAGGGTCGTCCCCTTCGCAAGGAAGGCCTGCCGGTCGCGGTGGCCCTCATCGAAGCGTCGCGCCAGAGGGCGGAGGGAGGCTATGTCCTCCGGATCCATCGCGGAGCTCGTCGCAGCCCTGAGCAAGAGCAGCGAGTCCTCGTACGCCTGGTCGGCATCGAAGTCAGGGCCGGCTTCGCGGACGTGCACCCCGCGTCGTGCGAGGTCGTCGACCGCAGACTGCAGCTGGTCGACGAGTTCTGGATCCTGCTGTGCATAGGTGCTGCGGAACATGAACGCCACTCTGAACTGCGAGAGGTCGCGCTCCTCCCGCATCGGGTCGCGGCCGGTCAGCACGCTCATGCCCGCCACAAGATCATCGGCAGTCCTCGCCAACGGACCGGCGACGAGCATGTCTACCTCCGCCGGCTTGCCCGGTGGCGCGTGCCCTTGCATCGGGACGGCACCGTACGTGGGCTTGTGAGCGAAGACGCCGCAGAAGTGCGCGGGATTGCGGAGCGAACCTGCGACGTCGCTTCCCAGCTCCATCGCCGCCATACCGGTCGCGACGGCGACGGCAGAGCCTCCGGACGAGCCTCCCGGCACCCGCTCGATGTCCCAGGGGTTCGACGTCGTGCCGTAGATGTCGTTGAAAGCCTGTGAATCGGAGAGATTCTCGGGGACGTTCGTCTTGCCGTAGAGGTTCGCACCGGCCGCGAGCAGCCGGTCGACCAGGATCGCATTCCGTGCGGGATAGTTGTCCGCATACTTCACGTTCCCGAAGGTCGAGGCGGTCCCATACCAGTCGAATGACTCCTTCACGGTGATGGGCACCCCGTGGAGGGCGCCGATGTCCGCGGATTCGCGCAGGGCCCGGTCAGCGGCCTCCGCGCGCCTTCGCGCTTGCTCCCACTGAGTGACGACAACGGCGTTCACATGATGGTTGACCTGCTGATACCGCTCGCTGACGGCCTCGAGCAGTTCGACGGCTGTCAACTCGCCGCGTCGAATCATCCGGGCCTGCTCGATCGCGGGAAGGAGCGTGATGTCCATGCGAGGTGCCCTTCTACGCCAGAACGACCCGTTGATCTGCCGCAAGCCACCACGTCCAGACATCCTGTCCGGGATGGCACTTCTCGGCATCATGGGTGTCCAGACGCGCGAGTCCCGCTACGCCGTCGGGCAGGTCGAGCCGGACTCGGAAGTGGTCCCCCACGAACACCACGTCGCGGACGCGTGCGCGCACCCGGTTGGCGGCGTCAGGAACGTCGGACTCCTCGACAGCGATGTTCATCCGCTCTGGACGGACGATGAGGATCCTCTCAGCCTCGTTCGGCGTGCCCTCCGCGCTGCCCTGGCTCGCGAAACGGTGGCCGGCCCAGGTGTAGAGCCCGCGTGACCAGGTGCCCCCGGCGAAGGTGTTCACTTCGCCGAGGAACTCGGCGGCGAAGTAGGTGATCGGGTTGTCGTAGAGATCCTTCGGCGTGCCGACCTGCTCGATCCGGCCCTCACGGAAGAGCGTGATCCTGTCGGAGAGCGTGAGCGCCTCTTCCTGATCATGTGTGACGAAGACGAAGGTCGAACCGATATTGCGATGGATCTGCTGGATCTCGACCTGAAGACTCGCGCGAAGCTTCCTGTCGAGGGCACCGAGTGGTTCATCGAGCAACAGGGCGGCTGGTCTGAAGACGATGGCGCGTGCCAAGGCGACCCTCTGCTGCTGACCTCCGGAGAGCTGATCCGGCAGATCCCGGTTGCGTCCCGTGAGGTTGACCAGATCGAGGACCTCGCCGATCCGGCGCTCGATCTCCTTCTTGGCGACCCGTCGCTCACGCAACGGGTACGCGATGTTCTGCTCAACGGTCAGGTGCGGGAACAACGCGTAATGCTGGAAGACGACGCCCAGGTTACGACGATGAGGCGGCACTGAGCTCACATCCGAGTCATTCAGGAGGATCTGGCCCCTGTCCATCTCCTCGAATCCCGCGATCATGTTCAGCGTGGTCGTCTTCCCTGAACCGCTCGGTCCGAGAAGCGTCATGAACTCTCCGGGACGGATATCGAGGGAGATGTCGTCCACGGCGGCGACCCCACCGTAGAACTTGGCGAGCTGACGGAGTTCGATCGACGCGCCGTTGCTCGCGCTGTCGTCGAGGACGGCACCGGCTCGGGGCGGCTTTGCAGGATTCAACATGGAGCTCTCGTGTCCTTATTTGGTTTGCTTGCGCTGGACGAAGACCAGCTGCGCCGTCAGGATGACGGCGGTGACCAGTACGACCACGACGCTGGCCGCAGCGGAGATCGTGGGGTCGATCTGCAGGGTGACGCTGTTGAACATGCGCACCGGGAGCGTCTCTGTTCCGGGGGAGCGGATGAACAGGGATACGACGACTTCATCGAAGGAGGTCACGAAGGCGAACACCATTCCGGCGAGCACGCCGGGCAGCACGAGTGGGAAGGTGACCCTTCGGAACGTCCTCATCGGAGTGGACCCGAGGCTCGCCGCCGCATTTCCCAGGATGGGGTCCAGGCTCTTGAGGCTCGTGTTCACAGAGACGTAGACGAACGGAATGGCCAGCATCGCATGGGCGAGCACGTAACCGAGCAGCGTGCCGGTGAGGTTCCAATAGAGGAACGAGATGTACACCGACACGGCCAGCACGATGGTCGGGGCGACCATCGGCGCCAGGACGAGCGACTCGATCAGCCCGCTCCCGCGGAACTTGCCGTAGTGCAGCCCCAATGCGACCAGGGTGCCGCAGACACCGGCGACCACCATGACGATGAACCCTATCAGCAGCGACCGGCTTATCGAATCGAGCCACGCGGGGTCTGTGAGCAGTTCCTCGTACCAGCGCAATGACCATCCGCGAGGTGGGAACCGAAACGTCGTGCCGGAACTGAAACTCATCGGGATGACGATGAGGGTCGGTGCGACCAGCAGCAGCGCGACCACGCCGACGACGACTTTCAAGAAAGGTGACAGCCCGTTACGCACTGATCCCGTCCTTTCTGCTCAGCGCGGAACCCAGAGCCGATGTGGAGCCGCCGAACCGGCTGATCCCCGCGACGAGCAGGAGCGTGACGACGAGCACGAACAGACCCAGCGCGCCCGCACCACCGAAGTCGAGCTGCTCCATGGTCCGTACGCTCAGCAGTTGTGCGATCAGCGACTCCTGCGGGGATCCGATGATGGCCGGCGTCACATAGAATCCCAGGCTCACGGAGAAGACGAGCAGGAAGCCGGAGACGATTCCGCGTCGAGACAGCGGCCAGTAGACCTTCCAGAATGCTCTCGTGTGCGACGATCCGAGGCTCACAGCGGCAGAGACGAGCCTGCGGTCTATGCCTTGCATCACGCTGAAGAGGGGGAGGACCATGAACGGCAGCAGAACCTGCGACATGGCGATCACGACACCTGCTGTCGTCCCGAAGAGCACGACGTCCTCTCTGCCGACTGCGGCGAACAGGCGTTGCAGCGGCCCGCCGTTCTGCAGGAGCACCAGCCAAGCGAAGTTCCGCGCCATCATGCTGGTCCAGAACGGCACGAGCACGAGGGTGAACATGATCGCGCGCGTACGGGGGGACACCAGTGTCAACGCGTACGCGTAGGGATACCCCAGGACCAGTGTCACGAGGGTCACGAGCAGTGCGACCCAGCCCGTTCGCAGGATCACCGTGAGGCTGACGCCGTCGAACAGCAGCGTGACGTAGTTCCCCAGACCCGGTTCGGGCTCGGTGATGCTCCGCCAGGCGACACCGGCCAGGGGCAGGACGAAGGCCACCGCGAAGATGACAGCGGCGGGGAGCAGCATGATCCCCGCACTCAGGCGGCGTTCAGTTCTCACTGGATTGCTCCTGTGCATCGAATCGCGGTGGCCATCGGATCATCCTGCGAGCCAGGTGTTGAACCGGTCGGTCATCTCGGAGTAGTTCTGACTCCACCACGTCGCATCCATCGCCACGCGCGAGCCCGTGTTCGCCGGTCCGAAGACATCCAGCATCGACTGCAGTTCGGTGTACTCCGGCACAGCCTCCAGGTTCGACGGTGCCGTGGTGGACAGCTCCGCGAACTCAGCGGCGGGCTCCACGGAGGTCGCGAACTCGATGAAGCGCATCGCCTCCTCCTTGTTGGGCGAGCCCTTCGGCACGACCAGGACGGCGTAGTTGGTCACCGTCGTATCCCAGACCGGGGCGAAGTTCGCACCCTCCTCGATGGCCGCCGCCGCCCGTCCCGTCACGATGAGGGCCATGTCGACCTGACCATCGACGATCAGCTGGAGCAGGGCCCCGTTGTTGGCCGCGAAGATCGTGTCGTCGCGGACACCCTCCCAGGTCTCCAACGCTCTGTCGACATCGAGCGGGTAGAGGTCATCGGGCGCCACTCCGCTGGCGAGCAGCGCCGTCTCCAGCATGCCATCGCGCGGAGAACTCGTCAGTGCTCGCTTCCCGGGGAACTTCTCGAGGTCGAAGAAGTCGGCCGTGCGGGTGGGGGGTGCGTCTCCGTAGGTGTCGATGTTGTACAGGAACAGCAGCCCGAACCGTTCCGCCGGCATGCCGCACTCACCGATCGTCTCCTCCTCGAACTGCGACCGGTCGATGTTCAGGTCCAGTTCTTCGAGATAGACGCCGCAGAACTCGGTGGCGAAGTACGGAGATATGTCGGCCACATCCCAGGTCGGCTTGCCGGCTTCGACCATCGCTTGGATCTGGGCCGGGTCCGAGGGGGAGGTGTTGATGAAGTCGACGTTGTCGTGCAACTCCATGTACGGCTCCTCCCACGCAATGATCTGCTGGTCCTGTAGCGGACCGCCATACGAAGCGAAAGTGAGGGTTGTACGGTCGCCTTGTTCTGTGTTCTTCTCGCCGAAGAGCCCAGCGCACCCGGTCAGTGCCAGCAGCGGGACGAGGATCAGCGCTGATCCCTTGATGTTTCTTGACACGATCTTCCTTCTCTCTATGGACATCTCTTCCCGCGCGGGCCGCGAGGGGTGTGTTCGGTCGCACCGTTCGTCACGGTCATGCCGGGACGTCGCGCGCGACGAACGCCTGTTCTCCGAAGCCGGGTTCGCCCACCACCGTACCTTCGGCGAAGACCGTCTTACCGCGGACGAGTGTGCGCACGGGAAGGCCGGTGAAGGTCATGTCGGCGTACGGCGAGTAGCCGATCTTGCTCAGCACCTCGGAATTGGAGATCGTCCTCTGCGCGGTCTGGTCGACGAGGACGAGGTCTGCGTCGAAGCCGACGGCGATCGAGCCCTTCCTGGTCATGTTGAACACTCGTGCCGGGGCGGTTGAGCAGAGCTCGACAGCCCTCTCGAGCGAGATCTTGCCGTGGTGAACCGCATCCAGCATCATGCGCAGATAGAACTGGGCGGAGGGTGTTCCCGTCTGGGCCTCCCAGCCGTCCCGCCATCCCACTTCCTTCTCCTCGGCGGTGTGGGGCGCATGGTCTGTCGAGATCAGGTCGATGGTGCCGTCCGCGAGCCCCTCCCACAGTGCGGCCTGGTTCGATTCAGGTACCCAATAGGACAACGCATACGAACCCAATCGTTCGATGTTCGCCCAGTCATGGCCGAGGAAGAGGGCCCAGGGGTTCACCTCTGCACTGACCTTCTGGCCACGGGCCTTGGCGGCACGGATCAGCTCGACGCTGCCGGCGGTCTGAACGTGCAGCAGATGCAACTGCACTCCGGTCGCCTGCTGAAGCCGGAGGAGCAGCGCGATCGCGGTCTCCCAGATCACACCGTCGTGAGCGGCGTAGGCGCGTGCGTAGGCGAGCGCGTCGCGTTCTCCACGAGCCCACATGGCCGTCTCGATCTGGTGCATGAGGGATTGATCGTGAGGATGCACCATCAGCGGCACTCCCGCTCGGCTGCACGCCTCCATCGTCGCCAGCAGCTGCCCGTGATCGTGCACCCCGATTCCGGGCATGTGAGGATAATCCCTGCCCGTGTCGGTGACCATGAAGACCTTGACCGCGGCGATGCCCTTCTGGGCGAGCTTGGGGATCTCCTCGACGATCGTCCCCGCGGGATTGATGTTCCAATCGACGACTGCCGACCGCTCGTACAGGCGCATCATGTCGTCCAGGATCCGGACTGTGTTCGGCGGCGGGGACACGTTCGGCATGGCCAGTGTCGTGGTCACGCCCCCTGCGGCGCAGGCTCGAGTGGCGCTGAGAATGTCCTCCTTGTGCGTGAACCCGGGTTCGCGGTGATGGCTGTGGACATCGACGAGCCCCGGAAGGACCGTGAGCCCTGAGGCATCGATCACCTCATCTGCGGGCCAAGGCTCGCCGGGAGCGAGAAGCCCCACGATTCGACTGTCGCGAATGGCGATGTCGGCAGGTGCAGCTCCCCCGGGGGTCACTACTTTTCCTCCTGCGATCAGTGTTGTCAGTGGCACGCCCGCACCTCTTCCTTCGTTCGGCGTCGCGGTAGTGCTTCCCACCATGATGCATGGATTGCTATAACTAAAGGGATGAGTGATCCGTATTTGACATTGGCTGATCTCAGTTTGAGGGATGTGCAGGCCTTCATCGCAGTGGCGAGCACGGGGAGCTTCCGCTCCGCCGCGGGACAGCTGTTCACCTCGCAACCGGCGATCTCGCGCTCGGTGGCACGCCTCGAGGCGGACCTGGGGGTGCGACTTCTCGAAAGAGGCCCACGAGGAGCGACGGTCACACCGGCCGGAGAGGCGGCGCTGCACAGGGCTCGCGTGCTGGCCTCCGAAGTCGTCGCACTGCGGACGGAGGCACGGAACGGATCGCGGGCCACGATCCGTCTGGGAGCGGCAGCGACGGCCGCCGGTTCGTACCTGGCGCCGTTCCTGGCTCGGTGGATACCGAGCAACACGACGGTTCGGCTGCAGGTCATCGAGAACGGCTCCGCTCGTCTTCGCCATCAGCTGATCGCCGGAGAATGCGACATCGCCATCGTCGCGCCCCCGATCCCGCCGCAGTTCCATTCCCTTCCCATCGCTCGAGTGGGGATCAGGGCGTACTTCCCGGAGGGCCATGAGCTGGACGTCGACGACGGTCCCGTCTCGATCACGGACTTGGCGAAGTTCGATCTGCTCGTCAACGATCCGTCGTTCCTTTCGACACAGGAGCTGACGGCGAGTTTCGAGGCGGCTGGTCTCCACCCGCAGGTGGTCTATGAGTCCAGCAACGCGCATACGCTCGCCGCGCTCGCCGAGGCGGGTGTCGGGGTCGCCGTCTTCGCGTCTACCGTCGATGTCCGAGGCATACCGCTCGCGTCGCGCGCGATCAGGGATCGTGCATGGAACTCGCTCGGCTTCAGCTTGCGGGTCGCCTGGTCGGCGGGCCCGAGGACGCCGTCCTACATCCGAGAATTCGGCAGATTGATCTCGGAGTTCTCCCAGCAGGCGGCGGAAGGCACTGCTCCGCCTCGTGGCCAGGACTCGAATCGCGGATCGGGTGACGATACCTGATCGGGCAGCAGGATGGATGGGAGACGAAGAGACCCCGCCGTGAGGCGGGGTCTCTTCGAGGATCGCTCCCCGGCTTGGACTCGAACCAAGAACCTGCCGGTTTCAAGCCCATCGTGTCATTGAGCGCCCGCCGCGCGGCGAAGGGATCGGCAGCGTGACCGGCCGCTACGTCGTCGTCGATGAGCACGACGCCCCGGTGGTCGCGTTCGATGTGGCCTTCGACGCGGTGATGTGCCGCCGGACCAACGAGCCGGCCGTCGACGCGTGGGGCATCCTCGACACCGCAACAGGCGACGTGCACCGCTGACTTCTGCTGATGCTGGAGAGTGAGACCGATGCAGAACGATGTGATTCTGTCCCTCTTCGAGCAGTGGCTGACCGCGAGCTATCGCGCCAGCGGCACGGTCAAGTTGCGGATGCGGTACGTCCGGAAACTCGCGCGGCGGGTGCAGCTGACCCTCGCAACCGAGGATCACATCGAGCAGGCACTCGCCGAGACGCGCGAGCTATCGGCCGAGACGCGGCATTCGATCCTCGCGTCGTGGCGGCTGTTCTATCGGTGGGCGGTCGCCCGCAGGTACGTGCTCGTCAGTCCGACGCTGCTGATCGAGCAGATACCCGTCGCGGCGAGGATGCCGCGCGTCGTGCCGGATGCTGTCATCCAGCGCAGCATCCTGAACGCCACGCCGCGTGATCGGGCGCTCGTGCTGCTCGGCCGGTACGCCTGCCTGCGGCTGACCGAGATCGCCACGTTGCACATGCGGGACCGCCGCGGCGAGGTGCTGCTGATCCGCGGGAAGGGCGACAAGGAACGCTACGTCTACGTGAACGACCCGCTAGCGCTCGCGCTCGACGTGCTCGAGGAACGCCTCCCGCGCGGCCACTACTTCCCGGGCGAGACTGACGGACACCTGCACCCGCAGTCCGTCCACAAGATCATCAAGCGCGTCACCGGGTGGAATCCGCACGCGCTTCGCCACGCCGGCGCGACGGCCGCGTACCGGGGGACCGGTGACCTGCGCGCGGTGCAGGAGATGCTCGGGCACGCATCGCTGTCGACGACGCAGCGCTACCTTCACCTTGACGATGACGCCCGGCGGCGCGTCGCGGCCGCGACCGTGATCCAGCCGGGGAGTATGCTCGCGGCATGAGCACCGAAGAATCAGCCCGTCCGCAACGAGAGAACACGGGCTCGACCGGTGCAGAAGCTGTCGCATGGTGGATCGCCGGTATCGGGGCCGGCATCTTCGTGATCGCGATATTCGTGTTCTTCTCGGAGTCCTCGGACGTCTGGGGGGACACGAGCGGACCGCTAGCGTGGATGGTCATCGGCGCGACAATCGCTGGGATTGGCTTCGTCCCGGCGATCATCCTTACCGGCGTCCGGCAGCTGCTGCCCGCCGGACGCCGGTAGTTCAGCGCTGCGCGCCGGGCCGGTAGATGACGCCGACGCCGCCTCCGATGAGGCCCATGACGCCGGTGGCGACTCCGGTCGTGGCGACCACCTGCGGGGCGATGCCGGGTGTCCAGATGCCGGCGAGCCCGGATGCCAACAGCGAGGCCGCGGCGACGGCCAGGGTTGCCCAGTAGACGGCGTCGCGGACGCGCTTCGGGACATTGGGCCGGTAGGGCTCGCCGTCGAGCAGCGCGACGGGCGGGGTGTCGTCGGCGATCGCACCGGCGGCGATGAGTGCGGCGCGGCGGTCTGCACGGGTGGTGTCGGTCATGGTGTCTCTCCTATAGCTTGGTGGCGACGAGGATGATGAGGGTCGCGGCCGCGATGAGCGCAGAGGCGATGGAGGGCCACGAGGGGCGGATCGCGGCCTTAATCTCCTTGACGTCGCGCTCGACGGCGATGAGTCGCTCGTCGATGCGGGCGACGGCGGTGGCAGTGTCGTCGGTCATGCGTCGGCGTGCACGGTCTCGATGGTGAGCGCGGTGGGTGCGCACCGGGCGGATGCCGCGAGGACGGCGTCGAACAGACTCTTAGTTACCTCGATGGTGTCGCCGGTGTCGAGGCCGCGCGCGAACCTGTTCGCGTACGTCGCCCCGGACTCGGTCCACGGGACCGCCCAGGCGGTGCCGGGCACGAACAGCGCACGGCCTCCGACCGTCTTGGAGTCCTTCATCCAGTGCATCTGACGGACATCGTCCATGGTCTTTCCTTTCGGGAGGGGTGGCATCGTCGAGTCCTGACGACGCCGGTCGTTGGTCGGGACGTATTTGAAGTGCCACGGCTCGAAGTCGAACGGCCGATACCAGCCGTGCTCTGCCAGCACACCGACGATGCGCTCGTCGGTGTCGATCGCGATTCCGGTCTCGTGGGTCGAGGTTCCCGGGTAGGCGGCGCGCGGTGAGCCGTACTTGCGCCACGCTTCCCACTGCTCGGCGTTGGTGCGCCCGGCGTCCGTGATCTGGAGAGGGTGTCCGATGCGGGCGTCGACGCGGCGGATGCTCGCGGCCGCATCGGCGCGGAGCCATCCCCTGCCGTGGCCGAGGTCACTGGTCTGCATGCTGGGCCTCCAGGGTGCTGATGCGCTGGGCGAGGAGGTCGAGCCCGGTGGCGAGGATGTCGTTGTCGGCCTCCAGGGCGCGCACGCGGGCGTGGAGCTCGCCGGTGGCGGCCATGAGGTAGCTGATCATGTCGAACGAGTCGGGCCGGCCCTGGTCGTCGTAGACGACGAAGTTGGCGGTGCGGGGGTCGTCGTCGAGGTCTTCGGCTATGGGACCGTACCGGGTGACGTGCTCGGGGTCGTCGGTGAGGGTGTAGGACGTGATCGGGGCGGCGTCGAGCACGCCGGGCAGGTCCGGGTCCCGGTCGATGTCGGACTTGTACCGCTCGGACGACGCGCCCCGGGACACGCGCCCGTCGCCGTTGATATAGGCGACCGTGTACGACGAGCTCGCGGACGTCGAGTTGGGCAGGTAGAGGTTGCCGGTGACGGTGCCGCCGGAGACGGGGAGCGCGGCGACGTCGACGTATTGCTTGGTGGCGAGGTCGGTGGGCTCGACCGGATGCGAGGCGGTCAGGCGCGTGTTTTCCTTGTAGCGGACGATCGCGCCGGCGCGGATCTCGCCAGGGTCGGCGACCTCCGAGGCGGCGACGGCGCCGAGCGCTGCGCGGGCGGTGGCCGGGGTGGTCGCCCCGGTGCCGCCCTTCGCGACCGGGACCACGTCGCTCGTGCGCTCGGCGATCAGGTCGCGGGTCCGGTTGATCTCGGTGTCGAGGGTGCGGGCCTCGGTGGTCGCCCCGTCGACGATGGGCATGCCGGCCGCGACCGCGGCGTCTCCGATTGCCATGGTGTCTCCCTTATGCGAGTGGGTAGGTGGTGATGAGGGACAGCTCGTCGCCGGTGGCGATGGTGGTGCCGGGGCTGATAGCGCCGATGTAGATCCCGGCCTCGGCGACGTACCCGGTCACCAGCGGGCCGGTGTCCGCGGCCGCCGCCGGGTACCACATGCCCGGTGCCGGCGCCCACCCGGTCGAGAATGTTGCGCAGAGCGCGTTGGGGATGTTCCCGGACGCGCCGCCGCTTATCGCCGCGCCGGTGCGCTGCACCCGCACACGCGCCCATGCGACGCCGTTCTTCTTGCGGGCGCTCTGGGAGATGATGCTCCACCCGGACGCGGCAGTGAGAGCGGTGCCGGATATGTCGCCGAGCTCGTTGGAGTCCTCCAGCACGGCCAGGCGTGCACGGTCGGCGCCGACCGCGTCGGACACGGACCCCATGCCCATGTTCAGTAGGGCGCTGAAATCGTCGCGCTCGTCGGACTCGTCGTAGACGAGGATGCCGTTCTCGTCGAGGGTGCTCATTGCTCCTCCAAGGTGGGGTGCTGGTCGGCGATCATGCCGACGAGGTCGTTGATCATCACGCCGGGCGGGTACAGGTCGATCGCGCCGTCGGCGGCGTCGGCGACACCGGTGGTCGTGATTGTCATCGTCGCCGCGGCGAGGTCCCACTCGACGGCCTCGATGCGGCCGAGCTGGGTCGGGGTGGCCGGGAACGCGGCCGTGAAGGCGGCACCGGGGCGCATCGCGTAGTCGGTGACCTGGTCGACGTCGAACGATCTGCCGCGGCCGATCAGACGCTGCAGCCAGTAGCGGGCCGCGCCCGGCCCCGGGTACGGGGTCGACCGGTCGATGCGCTTGACGACGCGGGCGGTCTCCCCGGACGAGGCGATGTCGAACCGGGTGCGCCGGTCGCCGGTGTCCGGGTCGGTCCAGTCGTAGCGGACCACGACCGCGTCGGCGGTCTGCACGGTGTCGACGTCGACGTGCTCGACGACTCGTGTGGCACGGTCGAGGACGACCGTCTCGGGGCGTGTCTCGTCCCGGCGGGTGAGGGTCCACCGGCGGCGGGGATCGCACCGCACGACCAGGCCGGCGGCCTCGGCGACACCGCGCATGTAGTCCCACGCGGACACTCCCGGCTGCCAGATGATCGCCGCCGGTTCGGCGATCGGCGCGTCGACCGGGCCCGGCAGCAGCGCCGCACCGATCTTGCGGAGCGCGAAGTTCACCGTGTCACGCACGCTGAGGCTCCCCGACGTTTCGGGGGTGGTGGACAGCAGACGGTACATCACCGCGGTCGCCTCGTCCGTGTACGCGGTCAGCTGCACCGTCGCGGCCAGATGATCCACCTGCCGCGCCACGAGCGCGAGGTTCAACCGGGCGGCCGAGCCGTGCACAGTCTCGGTGTTCCAGGGGGTGAAGTAGGCGGCGGTCACGTCCGCGACCCGGCCGGCGAACGCGGCCGTCAGCGCGGCCATGCTCCCGCCATGATCCGCGGTGATCTCCGACACACGCACCGGGTCACCGACCGACTCCCGCACGTCCAGCACCAGCCGCACACCACCGCTGCGAGGGTTGAGGCGCTCGAGGTCGGCCTCGGACGCCGGACGCGGCACCGTCACCGTCGCCGTCCCGTACGGGTAGGTAGCCTCGGACAGGCGCACCCGGCCCTCGGTCGGGAAGATCGACATCGCGGCACCGCCCGAGATGACCGACGCCGAGACAGCGTGCGCACTATGCCGGGTCACGGGTCGACCTCCGTCGCCTCCACCGTCACGACCCAGATATCCCGGGTGTCCTCGTCCAGGGCGACCGTGACGACGGCGCCCTCGGCGAGCACGTACCGGCCGTTCACGAGCGCCCGCTCGTCGGAGACGAGATCCAGGTACGGGGCGGTGCGGTGCAGGTCCGCGCACCCGGCAGCATCCGCCTCGTCGGGGAAGATCAGCGTGAGCGTGAACGTGCGCGGGGCGGCGGGTCGATGCGTGACCTCGACACCACCGGCCAGCAGCTGGTGCACGACCGTGCGCGATTCCCGCTGCTGCTCCCACCCGTCGACCTGCACCGGGGCGAACGTCGACGCACCATAGCTGACCGTCGTGCTCATACGTCGCCTCCCAGCGGGGACACGTCCCAGTGACCGTGCAGAGTGAAGCTCTTGCCGTCGTTGTTGGTGATGAATTGGTTGATCTGGTTCTGTGCGTCGCGCAGCGCGGTCTTCACGATGAGGTTGATCTGCGAGCCGTCCAACTGCTCGACCACCTTGTCGGTGTCCTCCTTGAACTTGGACACGTCAGAGGACGCCTGCCCGGTCTCCGCGTCGATCACGATCTCCTGGCCGTCCGGCAGGGTCACCAGCACGTTGCCGAAGTCGTCGACGGCCCGGGTTGCGCTCGAGGCGCTGTCGATGGTGGACAGCAGGTACTCGGAGACTGCCCGGCTGGCGTCGGCGGCTTTCTCCCGGTTCTCGGCGTTGATGTCGCCGTACTCGCGCCACCGGTCGTTGATCTGCCGTAGCTCGCTCAGCTCGCGGGCGTTGTCTGCCTGCTTCGCGCCTCGGGCCTTCAGCTCGGCCTCGCTGGTGACCTTCACCTTCTCGGCCTGGTCGTCGTACAGCTGGCCGGTGCGATCGATCACCATGTTGAGCGCATCCTGATCTCCGGCGGCCGCGCGCAGCAGTGTCTGCCGGTCGAGGTCGAGACGCTTCGCGTCCTCCTGGATCCGCTTGTACTCGTCGGCACGCTCGGGGTTGAACTGGATATCGTTCATCTCGCCGATCACCGTCGCCAGGTCGATATAGTCACGACCACCCTCGACGGCGGCTTTCCACGCATCCGCGAAGTACTGGCGTAGCGCCTGCACTCGCTCGTTCTGCTTATCGAGCTCGGCGGTGATCGCGCCGAGACCGACAGCGCCGGCGGCGAGAGCGGCCGCGCCGGCAATCCCTGCGGGCCCGGACGAGGCGATGGTGGCAGCCAGACCACCGAGCGTGTCCTGTCCGACCTGGCCGAGGTCGGACAGGTCACCGCGGATGCTCGAGACTGCTTCGCCGAGGTTCTGCCCGACCTCCTGCGTGACCTCTTTCGCCGCGTCGCCCATGCCGCCGAATGCTTTGCGGCCGTGCACGTCGATGTCGTCGACGGATCGGCCGAGCTTCTCGGACTGCTGCTGCACGTCGCGCAGGTCGCCCTCGAGGTCGTTCAAGCTGCGGGACCCGTCACGGCCGGTGTCTTTGAACTCGTCGCCGACACGGCCGATCGCCCGCTCGGCGTCCTTCGCGTTGACACCGTAACCGCGCAGCGCGGCCTTGATCTCGTCGTCCGACTTGCCGGCTTTGCGGGCCGCGGCGACGAGCTTGGACGCGAACGAGTCGACCGTGTTGCCGGACTTGCGGGATTCGTCCGCGACACCACCGACCGCGTCCTCGAGGTCAGCGAACGCCATAGCGGCGTCGTTCGCGCCCTTCGCCGCGCCGGACGCGTTGACGCCGATGTCGATCTCGAACCGCTTACTTCCCGCCACGATCGATCGCTCCTTCCATGGCCTCGGCGACCGTCCGGTAGGCGGTCTGCGCGTACAGGGCCCACGCCCGCGGGATGAACTCGCGCACGGCCGGGTAGAACACCCGGCCGTCCTTGACGTAGTGCCAGAACTGCCGTTGCGTGCGGCGGGTCACCGACCCGCGGCGGGTGGTGTACGTGGCGTAGTCCTCCCGGTAGGCGCCGAAGTCCGTCTCGCGGGGGAACCTGCCGTTCTTCCCGGCGATGAGCTTCGCGCCCCGGTCGGACACGTACACGGTCGACGGGGTCACCAGCCGGTCGTGAAAGATCCGCTCACCGGGTGCCTTCTCGGCCAGCAGCTTCCGCCACTCGGGGACGATCACGGCTTTGGTCTGCGCGCGGGTCTGCTTCGCGAGCTCGCGCGGGATGGTGGCCATGACTTGCACGAGCGCCGTCAACGTCGCGCTGCGGCGCACGTCGATCTGCATGACCACCACCCCCGCTCAGACGGCCGGGACGGGACGAGGCTTGCCGACCACGCCGAGGGTCACGGTCGACGTGGCGACGGTGTTGACCTGCCCGCCGATCGACCCGGGAGCGATGAACACGTCGACCTCCCATCCGAGCCCGCCGGCCTTCGGCTCGAACAGCATCGTGACCTGCTTGCCCTCGTTGTCGTACAGGTACCGGGACAGGCTGCTCGCGGTCTCCCAGTCCTGCGCGTAGTCCAGCTGCGCACCCCAGGTCGTCGCGGTCGGGAACGTGAACGACGCATCAGGGCTGAGCCCGTTCCAGTTCACGGTGCCGCTGGACGGGGTGAACGTCACTCCCGATACATGCTTCTCGTAGTCCGCCGAGGCTTCCTCGAGCGAGATCGTCAGCTTGCAGTCCCGGAGGACGATCGGCTTGACATCGATGGTGGCCATGATGGTTACTCCTGTTCGGGGTTGGTGGTGATGACGGTGATGGACAGCCGCCAGCCGAAGTAGGCGTCCCAGAACACGGTCTTCGTGGCGGTGATCTCGTAGAACGTGTGCGAGGTCAACGCCGCCTCGTACAGGGCGGCGACCTGCTCATCGGCGTCGGCTTCGCCCTTGCGCACGTCGGTCTTGTTCGTCGCGATGCACACGTCCACGGACGCGGCGATCTTCGACGGCACCTCAGCCAGCGGCCGGAACGCCGTGTACTCGAGCCACAGCAGCGGCCGCGACAGGGTGTGCATCGACGAGGGGATGCCCTCGTCGACCTTCCACCGGGCCGGCAGGTGCGGTGCCAGCTGGTCGAGGACGTACCCGCGGACGGTCTCAGAGGGCATGAGGCTTCCGATCGACGGGGCGGATGATCTGCCGGATCGTCTTGTCCAGCGGCCGCGGCGTGAACGTGTACTGCCCGTCCACGCCGACCTCGCCGCCGGTGGATACCCGGCCGGCGTTCCATAGGTTCTTCGCCTGCTGCAGCTGCGCGAGGACGTACCGCGACGGCGGGTCGGGGACCGGCTGCCCGTCCTCGACGGGTGCCGGTGCGGGAGCGTAGGTGATGACCTGTTCGCGGGCGGCGTCGAGGATCATGCCGCACACCTCGAGGTTCTCGATTGGTGCGTCATCCCACGCGTCCAGCAGGCGTGCCTGCGCGTCCGCGTCGTCCACGGTGTACCAGGTGGTCATCGCCTACGCTCCCCGCTGCTCACGCCTCGTCGTCGTCGGCGGTGCCGATAAGCACCAGCGCCTCGGGACGCTTCACGAACGTCTGGAGGTAGCCGTGCACGGCCTTGTCGATGCCGCCTCGGGCGAGGTCGAGGGCGTCGACTTCGAGCAGGCCACCGGCGGGGCGGTCAAAGTCGATCGCGTAGGACGCGCCGACCAGGCAGGCGCCGGTGTCCTCGATGCCGACGTCGCCGTTGACGACCTGCACGTTGCCATCGACGGTGCCGGTGCCGCTGGTGGACAGGGCGATGTTCACGAACGCGGGCAGGTTCTGCTCACCGCCGGCGGCGTAGATCAGCTGCTCGTAGTCGACGTCGTTCGTGATCGCGAACGTCGGGGTGTCGCGGCGGCCGTCGCTCTTGCGCTTCTTGACGGCGAGGATGCCCTGGATCAGGTGCCCGAGCGCGGTCGGGTAGTTGTCCGGGTAGGCGGTGGTGGTCGGGGCGACAGGGTCGCCGGCGGTCGCGACCGCGTAGGCGAGGGCGGTGTCGTCCTGCCAGATCGAGTAGTCCTCCTGCTGGAGGCGCAGGAACGCGAGCACGAAGTCGAGTCCGCCGGGCAGGTCCCAGAACTCGCGACCGATGTCCTCACCCATCGCCCACCGGTCGAGGACGCTGCTGTGCTCGCTGACACGGCCCTTGTGCGACTTGATCGCGGTCTTGTTGCCGGACCAGGACCCGTCCATCGGGGCGTCGAGCGGGGCGGCGGAGGTACCGCGCAGCACCTTGTACCCCTTCTTCCCGCCGGCGGTGATCTCGTCGCCGGGGTTGAACAGGGTGATGTACTCCTGCACATAGGTGATGCCGGCGGCGATGTCGCCCATCCAGTTGGGCTGAATCGCGGCGCCCGCGTCCGAGGTCACGATGTCCTCGAGCGCGGCGAGGACCTCGACGGCCTTCTGGTCGTTGCGGTTGGCGCGCACGGCTGCGATCGCTGCGGCGATCTCCATACCGGACGGCCCGCGCGAGGCGAGCACGGCGGCGCCGCCGGCGGGTGCGATGGTGCCGGGGACGGCCCCGGCCTGGACGGTTTCCTGCTCGGCCACGATGGGCTCCTCTTCTGGGTCGGCCGAGACCTCGGTCTCGGTGGATGTGGTGACGGTGGTGGTCTTGGTGCCGCCCTCGACTTCCTCGGTCGTGGACTCTGACTCGTACACCCGCTTGTACTTGCGGCCGTCATAGTCGGTGTACGTGTACTCGGACTCGCTCTTGTCGGAGGCGATCTCGCCCTCGGCGAGCTCGGCGAGCACGCGGGCGGACGGGAACGCCCCGGCGACGACCTTCGCGGCCGCGGCGAGGATCCCGTTGCGGGCGACACGGTTCGCGTCGATGTCGGTCTTGAACTCGGCCGACAGGGCGGGGCGGGTGGTGTCGGCGAGGGCGGCGTCACCGGCCGGGGTCTTCGCGATCGTGAACGTGGCCATGATTCCCTGCGCGGTTTCCCACAGGCGGGTCGCCCGCCCGACCGGCTGGTAGCGGTCGTGGTCGATGTTCAGGCTGACCACGGACGGGTCGGCCGGTAGGGCGATCGATCCGGCCTGGACGGTGACCCGGCCAGCGTTGGTGTGCCCTTCCTCGCCGTACGGGATCAGCAGCCCGGTCATGGATCGGTCGTCGAGGTTCGCGAGAATCTCGCCGCCCTGGATGGTGATGTCGTGCATGGTCAGTCCTCGCTTGTCTGCTGCTCGGGTGGTGTCGGCACGGTCAGGAATCGGCTGGTGTCGACGCGGATGGACTCGCCCGGCGCGCACACGTCGTCGAGCGAGAGCCGGGCGGCGATCGCCGCGGCGTACTTGCGGATGCCGAAGTCCCAGACCTCGTTGCGCTGCGCGCCGTTCTGCACGCCCGTGTACCGCATCTCGGTGCCGCCGCCGGACCCGCCCTGCCGGACGCCCTCGAGCATCGACGCGGGCAGGCCGGCATGGTTGGCGAGGTCGAGGCGGTTCGCGTTGCGGCCGGTCTCGAACAGGTCGGTGGGAATCGCGCCGGACACGTCGACCTCGACGTAGGTCGGCTTCATCGCCACGGCGCCGCCCGCGGCCGACCGCGCCTCGATCCACTTCTGCCGGAACAGTTCCCGCTCGTTCCAGTCCCACTCGTCCCACACGTCCTTGTCGACGGTGAGGACGGTCTGCGCGATCGGGTTGTCGATGCGGTCACGGTAGGCGTCGGCGATGGTGCGGGCAGCTTTGATGTCACCGAGCGCGTCGACGAGCATCCCGTTCTTGCCGTAGCCGAGACGGATCGGGACGACCCGCTGCCGGTATCGCGGGTCGATCTTCGCGTTGACCCGGATGCCGCCGTCCGGGTCGAGGCTCCACAGCGCCCGGGGAATGTGCAGCGCGTCGGCGGGCAGGCCGTCCGCGCCGAGCTCGAAGCCGATCGCCGCCCACCCGGACATGAACAGGTCCGAGCAGACCGCCCAGCGCAGATCGTACGGCGGGATCCCCGTCTTCGTGTTCGTCAGCCACTCCGGCTGATCGGCCTTGCGAGTGTCGCCCTGGTAGGTGAACCAGGGCATGTCCGCGATGACGGAGCAGATCACGTCGTGCGCCCGGTCGACCGCCGGCACCCGGAACGCGGTGTCCCGGGTGACGGCGTCCGGCGCGACAGGCAGCGCGTCGGCGACGAACAGCGAGTGGATGCTGTCCTGCGGCGAGTACCAGGACAGCAGCCCACCCGTCACCGCCTGCGCGGCCGGGCCGAGGAACAGATCACGAAGGAATCCCACGCCCCGAGACTCAACCCGACATCCCACAGCTGAAAATCACACGGCGAGTCGCGCCTTCCGTTTCGCCTCCGAGAGCGCGTCCTGCGCCTGCGTAGATCCCGGGTGAGTACGCTTCTCGTGCGCGGCCGCGGCCTCCCACGCCTCGAGCTTCGTGAACGCCATGACATACCAGACCTGGCATACATCGCAGCCAACGACGATGCTCTCGCGGGTGACGTCGAGATAGATCATCAGGTGTCCTCTCAGAAGTGGAATGCGTCGGCGGGGTTGACGTGGGTCGGGGCGTCGGCGAGGAACCGCAGCGCGAGCGCGGCCGCCTCCAACGGGGTCACGTCCGCTTCGGGGTCATCCTTCGGCGGGCCGAACCGCCACGTGCCGTAGTTCCCGAACGCCTGCCGGGTCGCGATCCGCGCGGCCTTCTCCAACGCCGGGTGGTGGAAGATGATCAGGTCGTCATCCTCGAGGGCCTTCATCAGCCCGACCGCCGACCCCGGAATGTCGGCCGGTTTCGTCGCCTCGAGTTTCGGCCGCGGCGACGCCTTCGCGATCTCCTGCTCGGCGATCTGCTCCGTGTACCCGCGCTTGTCGTAGACCAGCGTCACCGGGCGCCGGCGCAACCGGACGAGCACTTCGCGGGCGAGCCCGGTCGTGCCCTGCTGCCACCACCACAGCGCGACCGCCCGCTTGCGCACGACCTCGCCAGTTGCCGCGGTCACCAGATCGCCGTCCTCTTCGTGCTCCCACGCGACCGCGAGGGATGCAGCATGCCCGAGGTGGTGCACCTTCAGCGCGGCCGCGAACCGCGCCGGCGGCTCAGGCGGGGTGCCCTTGCGCAGCGCACGCTCGAGCATCGCCGGCGGGATGATGACATCCGCCGCCCCCTCGAATCCGAACTGGCCGCCGTACTCGATCAGGAAGTCGTCCAGCGGTGCCCGGTCGAAGCTGCGCTTCGGCGCGTCGGTGAGGGTCGTGAATCCCATGCCTGGATGCGTCCGCTCGATCCACTCCCGCATCCGCCCGCCCGTCGCGCCGGTCTTCGGGTGCGGGACGTCCGGCTCCCACGAGACCAGCTCGGCACGGTCGACGTTCTCGGGGATCCCGTGCCAGGCGACCGCGGCATCCTCGTCGTGCAGGTTGTCCCACAGCAGCTGCTCCGTCCGCCACTTCGCGCCGGTCCCGGCGAGCACGAACTGCGCACCCGGCTTCGTGTCCATCGTCGGAATCACAGCCCGGATCACGTCCGCCCCCTGCTCGACGTCCGCCTCGCCGGCCTCATCCCCGAACGCCATATCGAACCCGCCGGAGCGGAACATGTCACCGTTCGGGGTGCCGACCAGCAGCAACGAACCGGTGTCACGGAACAGCAGCTGCTCACCACCCTTAGATAGTCCGATCTTGATCGGCGCCGTGCGCTCCTCGGGCCACAGCTTGAGCAGGTGCTTCACGATGTCCTCGCGGAACCGCTGCCCCGCCTTCGCGCCGGTCGTGAACATCGTCCACCCCACCGTGTAGTCCTCGCGCGACCAGCACCGCCCCAGCATCACAGCCTGCACAGCGGTCGTCTTCGTCGACCGGCGGGGCTCGAAGATCACGTTCATGAACTTCCCCGCGGCGAGCAGGTCCGCGATCATCAGCTGCATCGGCGACGGCCCGAACCCGAGATCGCCGGCGCGCTGACGTTCGTCGAGGCGCAGCAGCCGAGACCCCTGGATGAACTCGCCGCGCGCCTGCTCAGTGGTCACGAGCGCGTCGAGCCGGATCGGTGACAGGTGCTCGATCCGCGACCGCCACTCGAGCCAGTTCGCCTCCGACCACAGATCGGACAGAGTCGGGGTGACGGTCATGCGAACCTCCAGTTCAGGGGGAGAATCTGCTGATGGAGCCGAAGGCGGGGGTTGCGCCGACTCTCAAAAAAGACCGGCCCCGTCACCACGGAGCGAGCCCGTCGCCGCCGCGACGACCACCCGCCGCCGGCGGACGTGGAGTACTCGACGCCCGGCCGCGCCGCGCGTTGGTGATCGCCGCGCCCATGCGGCCGCCGTCGCGCCGGTTGCACCGCACGCACTCGGGTGCGAGGTTCGAGCGGGCATGCCCACCGGCCGGGTCGAGGTGCCCGACGTCGAACCGCATGCCCGGCTCGATCACGCATCCGCAGCGCCAGCAGCGGACCTCGGAGCCCAGCCGCCAGGCACGACGCACCTGCGCACGGACGATCCGAGCGTTGCGCAGATACTCGGGGTCCCGATGCTTGGTACTCATCGGTCCAGCCGGTCCAAGCAGTTGTCCATCTATTACCATTCACTCTCTTATGCGTAAGGGTGGAGTAGAGGTTGGACCGCTTGGACCAACCCGCTCCCCCACTGGGAACCCGCTTGGACCGCGCCTGGACCGCGGTCCTAGACCACCCGTGATATTCACGGCGAAGCTCGTCATTCTGTGGGGTGCGGGGAGCGGGACGGCGGCCGCCAGCCTGGACCACCCGCGCACGCCTGGACCGCATGACTCAGTCCTCCGTGGCCGACAGGGTGACGCTGATGCCCTGGTAGCGCCACGTGCGGGTGAAGCCGTCCCGGGGTCGGGACTTGGTCACGCCGAGCTGCTTGAGACGCATGCCCAGTGGCCCGGACGCGAGCGGGGTGTACCCGTTGCGCCGGCACCAGCCCTGGTAGCGGCGGTAGACGTCCGCGCACGCGCTGGACTCGTCCGGGCCCTGGTGCACGGCGTCGTCCTCGTCGAGCCACAGCATGAACGGGTCGGCGGCATCGTGCAGGCGGGTGGTGGCCTCACGGGCGACCTGCGGCGGGTCGAACCGGCCGCGCGCCATGAGCCGGCGCAGACCTTCCATCGCCCAGTTGAAGATCCCCGGTATGTCGTCGAACAGCACCTGCTCGTCGAACGGACCATCGCCCTCGACGCGCCGCGTGAAGTCGATGACCTCCCACCTGCGCCGCCACCCGATCGAGTTATCCGAGGTGCGGAAGAACTCGTTCGACGCGAAGATCGGCACCGCGTACGGGACGAACTCGAACGAGTGCCCGAACTTGCGGGACGCGTTGATCGAGTCACCGCCCGTGATCTCCTTGAGGATCTGCGGATCCTTGAGGAACGAGCTGGACAGGTCACCGCTGATGTTCGCGATCTTCCCGTACAGGCCCGACGTCGCGAACCGGTCCTCGACGAGCTGGTGCATGCTGATGGACGAGTAGTTGTCCTTGCCGAGCATCATGCGCAGCAGCCGCAGCAGTGTGCCCTTGCCGTTGCCGCCCTCGCCGTAGAGCAGGATGATCTTCTGCAGCGGGTTGCCGGTCATCATCGTGTACCCGATGACCTCCCACATGTGCCGGGTCAGGTCTTCGTCGTCGCCGAGCACCTGGCCGAGCCACCGGCGGAACTCGTGCGGGACCGCTGACCGGTCGTGCTCGATCGGCAGCTTGGTCACCGCGCCGAGCATCTCGTTATGCGGGGTGAGGTCGTCGTCCTGCCACCAGTAGATGCCGTTGTCGAGCACGATGTAGTCGAGATAGCCCCGCGGGAGGTCCGGGAGGCCGACCGCGGGCAAGTCGATGTTCAGCAGGTGCGCGGACGACTGCGACTCGATGTTCTTCGTGTACGTCGCGCCGAGCGCGGCCGCGCAGCGCCGGGTGATCACCCGCTCGTCGCGCACATAGACACCGTCGCGGTACTCGTAGAGTTCGCCGGCGAAGTCGCGGCCGAGCTTCGTCGGCTCATGCGCGATGTGATCCGCGAGCAGGGTCGCGTCGAAGCGGCCCGTGTCGGTGTTGATGAAGCTAGGCATCAGCACCCGCCGGGAGGCCGAACTCGCCGGGCACCAGCGTGCGCCCGTCGAAGGTCACCCCGAACGCTGCGGCGGGGATGGGCTCACGGATCCGCCACATGCTGTGGTTGCGCTCGTGGAATCCCGACGCTGCGCAGTCGTAGGCATGGTAGATGAACCCGGTGCCGCGACAGTACAGGCAGTTCGCCCCGGCCCAGTCCAGCAGCTCGTCCGTCCACGGGTCGCGGATCGACGTCCGCCCGGTCCCTATGCACGAGGAGCAGTACATGCATGCCGTCCACCTGCCCATCCCGTCGACGTACCCACCGGCGCCGACGTCGCGCCACTCCCGCGGCGCGCGACCGGACTCCCGGCATCCATGCGTCACGAGGTCACGGTCGGGATGCTTGCACCCGCGCGATATCGGTGCGTCCTCGTCGGGCAGCGCCCACTCGTCGCCGAGCAGGTCCAGCAGGTCACTCATCGCGACTCCCAACCTCGCGTACCGTGATCAGGCCGAAGTGCTCGGCGAGGTTGTGTTCGACCGAACGCCGACCAGCCTCGTCAAGGTCGGCAACGCTCGGCTGATCGGCAACGAGCTCCTGCCACCCACACTCCGAGCAGGCCGCATAGAGGCTCATCGCGTTCTCCGATCGTCGATCCAGCAGCCGAGCCTGTACGCGAGCCACGCACCGGCCGCGATGAGGATGTACACGCCGTTGATGATCATGAGCCGGCCTCATTCGCGAGGGCGTCGGCGAGGGCGCCGAGGCGGGCGCGGGCATCCATCAGCTGCACCTGCACGGCCTCGAGGTCGAGCCAGGTCGGCTTCTCGGGCGCGAAGCCGAGCAGGAACTCGGTCATGCGCACGTGCTCGAGCGCAGCGCGCACGTCGTCCCAGATCGCGACGTCGCGGTGCTCGGGGCGCGGGTACACCATCGTGTGCGTCCCGTCGTCGTTGTGCTGGATGTCGATCGCGCGTGTGATCGCCGCGACGCCGGTGTCGCACTCCCGGCAGCGCAGGAACGTCAGCGCGCTGTGGTTCTCACGCCGTCCGGCCATAGCCATGCTCCGTTCTCGTCTCGTCCTTGAGAGGCCCGCATGTGCATCTCGTGCAGTTCCTCGGGCGTGTAGTTCGCGGCCGCGTACCAGTGGTCCCGGTCGACCGTGAGCCGGTAGACCTCGGCCTCGAGCTGCTCGATCCGCCGACGCATGAACAGCCACGTCTCATAGCTGATGTGAGTGGACATGTCACGATGCCGGCTCCCACGGCTCGCGCGAGAGGATCGCCTCGACGGCAGCCGCCGAGAATCGTCTGTGGCCGGATGGGAGCCGGGAGGGGCGCAGCTTGCCGGCCTCGACGTATCGGGCAAGGGTGCTGCGGCTGATGCCGAGGGCGGCCATAGTCTCGGCAGGCGTGAGAGTTTGCACGTCGCGTATAGGAGCCATGCGAAGCACCGTAACATACACGTCGTGCATATCGTGTCATCTCGTGTCATTCATTGCGATATGACACGGTTTGACATATGATCGCGGAATGAGCAACGTCATCCAGATGCCGGAACGCCGGCCAGTGAATCAGCGCGTCGGGCTGAACGTCAGCCTGATCATGCGCATGCGCGGCAAGACGCAGGCTCAGTTGGCCGGGGTGCTCGGGATCACGCAAGCCTCCGCCAGCCGGCGCATCAGCGGAATGTCGCCATGGACCCCAGACGAGCTAGAGGCGACCGCCGCGTTTTTGAATGTCGCGATCGGTCGCCTCTTTGAAGAGCTCCCCGGCTTGGACTCGAACCAAGAACCTGCCGGTTAACAGCCGGCTGCTCTGCCAATTGAGCTACCGAGGATCATGCTCCCCGCGGGCGGGCCACTCGTTCAGCTTAGCAAATCCCACAGCGGGGGCCGAACACGGGCGACCTCCCGGGCGTGGCGCGCGTCCTGCTCAGAGGAGCTCTGCGCGCAGCGCCTCGGGGGACTTCGGGGAGAGCAGGCCGGGAGCCACGTCGAACGGCGTCTTCGCACCGTGATCGCCGGCGGACGCCAGGCGTGCGGCCGCACGGGCGTACGCCACCAGCACGCTCGCCGTGAACTCCGGGTTGGAGTCCAGCGCCAGCCGGAACTCGACGGTCTGCGTCGTGCCGGAGGAGGTCGTGCCGCTGCGGATCACGAAGCCGCCGTGCGGCGCTCCGGCGTGATCGCGGGCGAGCTCCTCGGCCGTGATGAAGTGCACGGTCGTGTCGTACGGCTCGAAGTAGTCCGGCATCGTCACGATCGCCTCGCGCACGGCGTCGGCGTCGGCACCGTCCTCCAAGACGACGAAGCACTCCCTGGTGTGCTTGTCCCTCGTGCTCAGGACGGGGCTCTCCCCGGCGCGCACGCGGGCCATCGCCTCCTCGGAGGGGATGGTGTACTGCACGCCGCCGGCGACGCCGGGGATCCGGCGGATGGCATCCGAATGCCCCTGGCTGAGGCCGCGACCCCAGAACGTGTGCGTGGCGCCCTGCGGGAGGATGGCCTCGCCGTACAGCCGCTGCAGCGAGAACAGGCCGGGGTCCCACCCCGTCGAGATGATCGCGGTGGTGCCGGCGGCTCTCGCGGACGCGTCCACCGCGGCGAAGTGCTCGGGGATGCGCGGATGCGTGTCGAAGCTGTCGACGAGGCTGTACGCGGAGGCCAGCTGCGGGCTCTGCAGGGGGAGGTCGCTCCGGGAGCCGCCGCACAGCACGAGGACGTCGATCTCGTCCTGCAGCCCGGCGAGGTCGTCGATCCCGCGCACCGTGGTGCTCTCCGACGCCGGGACGACGGAGGACGGGGCGCGCCGGGTGAACACGCCCGCCGGTCGCATGTCGGGGTTCGCTCCGATCGCGCGCTCGACGCCTCGTCCCAGGTTCCCGTAGCCGACGATGCCGACTCTGATCGGTTCTGCCATGATGTCTCAGCCCTCCAGATCGTCGACGCCGGGGACCCAGCTGCCCCCGCCGCGGGACCAGCCGCGCTTGCGCGCGATCTTCTGCACGGTCCGCCCGTCGGCCTCGGACAGGCGATCGACGTAGAGGATGCCGTCGAGGTGGTCGTACTCGTGCTGCATGATGCGGGCCCGCCACCCGTCCACCTCGATGCGTACGGGTGCGCCTTCGAGGTCCGTCCCGGTGACGAGCACGCGCTCCGAACGACGCAGCGGGAATCGCTCGCCCGGAAAGGACAGGCAGCCCTCCGACTCCTCATCCGGGTCGGGGGAGCCCGGCACGGTCGGCGCCATCCACAGCACCGGGTTGATGATCTCGCCGCGCCAGGGGCGTTCGTCGTCGTCCACGTACGAGTACACGTAGATGCGCAGCGACACGCCCACCTGGGGGGCCGCGAGTCCCACACCGGGAGCGAGATCCATGGTCTCGTACATGTCCGCGACGAGCGCGCGGACCTCATCGGTGATCTCGTCGACCTCGGCGGCGGGGGAGTGCAGCACGGGATCGCCCATGATACGGATCGGAAGAACAGCCACGCATCAACCCTACTGGGCCGCACCTGCCGGGTAGGGTGAGACAGTGCATCTAGGGGTGGAGTTCACGGCCGATATGGGCGATCAGCTGATCGGCGTCTTCCAGAACCCCGCTCTGCTGCTGGGCATCCCGCTCGCTCTCGCCGGGGCCGTCTTCATGTCCCTCGGAGCGCAGTATCAGCACCGCGGGGTGGAGAAGGTCGAGAGGATCACCGGCGCGGACGGCACGGCCGGCCTCAGCGCCGCTCAGATCAGAGGTCTCCTCACACGTCCCTCCTGGATCGTGGGCACGCTCATGCTGGGCTTCGCGATCGTCTGCCAGCTCAGCGCCATGGCCATCGCCCCGCTGATCGTCGTGCAGCCACTGGGTGCGGTGGCGCTCGTGGTGACGACGCTGCTGAACGCCCGCGTCTCCGGGCACACGCCCACCAGGAGGTCGCTGACCGCGATCGGCAGTTGCCTGGGCGGCATCTTCCTCTTCGTCGCACTCGCGGCGCTCTACGCCACCGAGCGCGAGATCAGCAACGAGGATCTGTTCATGATCCTCACGGTGCTGCTGCTGGTGATCATCGTGCTGGGGGCGTGCTGGCTGATCCTGCGTCGTCGCATGCGCGCGCTGTTCTACGTGACGGGGGCCGGCATCCTGTACGGCTTCGTCGCCACGCTCGCGAAGGCGGTGATCAGCCGCATCCAGTCCGGGAACTTCGAGTGGCTGACGGTCGTGTGCCTCATCGCGCTCATCGCCGCGGCGGCGGTCGGGGCGTACTTCGTGCAGACGGCCTACAGTTCGGGCCCGCCCGACCTCGTCATCGCGGGTCTCACGGTCATCGACCCCATCGTCGCGGTGCTCATCGGCGCTCTCGTGCTGGGCGAGGCGGATGCCGCGCCGGTGCCCGTGCTGATCATGTTCGTCGTCGCCGGCGCGATAGCCGTGTTCGGTGTGTTCGGTCTCGCCCGATATCACCCGCAGGTGCTCAGCGAGAGCCAGGAGTTGGGGATCCGGCGCGGCAGCGATGGCGCGGATGCCGGAGCCGGCGCCGCCGAGAGCGCGGCGGACCGTCACGATGCGCGGCGATGGGACGACCCGCACGGGCCGCGGTCCCCGGGGTCGGGGGGAGCGGGGCCTCAGTAGTCGCGGTCGATGAGGTCGGGGGAGACCTCGGATGCCGCCGCCTCGTCGACGAAGAACACCGTGCGACGGCGCCCTTTCGCTCCGGCGACGGGCACCGTCGCATAACTGGCTCCCGCCAGTGCGAGGCCCAGAGCGGATGCCTTGTCGGAGCCCGTCAGCACCATCCAGACCCGCTTCGAGGAGTTCAGCACGGGCCTGGTGAGGGTGATCCGCTCCGGGGGCGGCTTGGGGGAGTCGCGCACCGGCAGCGCTGCGACATCCGTCACCGTCACCTCCGGGCGGTCGGGGAAGAGCGAGGCGATATGACCGTCCGGTCCCACGCCCAGGAAGCACACGGCGAACGACGGCCACCCCTCGCCGGACTTGCTGAACCGGGCGAGCTCGGCGGCGTATGCGGCCGCTGCGTCGTCCAGGCTCAGTCCATCGGAGGGCGCAGCCGTCTCATGGATGTTCTCCGCGGGGATCGACAGCCCGTCCAGCAGCGCCCGTCGCGACTGCAGCGAGTTCCGGTCCGGGTCGTCACGTTCCACGAAGCGCTCGTCGCCCCACCAGAAGTGCACGAGCGACCAGTCGATCGTCTGGATGCGCTCGTCCTCGGCGGCTGCGGCCAGCACCGCGCCGCCCATCGATCCGCCGGTCAGGCAGATGTGCGCGATGCGGCCGTTGCGGGTCCGTGCGACCACACGGGTCAGGAACCGATCGGCGACCCGGGTGGCCAGAGCCGCCGGTGTCGACTCGACGACGACCGTTTTGACCGATCCGTCCACCGCCATGTGATCACACTCCCTTGTCCGCCGGGCCCAGCCGGGCCCAGCCCTCCGTGATGACTCGACCGTACAGCACATCGGCGTCGAGCCTGCGCAACTCCTCGGCCAGGCATTCGCGCAGGGTGCGGCGAGGCAGATGGAGGTCGTGGTCGGGCTGGCCGGGCTGGGTCAGCACGGCGACGCCCGGTGCCGGACGCTCCAGCAGGATGTCTCCGCCGGCGCGCGTCAGACGCACGGACTTGATGCCCTCCTGCCAGGTCTCCGGTGACTCGTAGGACCAGCTCACCGGGACGTCGAGGGCCATCCGCAGCCATGCGGCGAGCAGGGCCGTCGAGGGGGAGGCGGCGGAGCCGCGCACCTCGACGGCGGTGATGCGCTCGTACGGCGGCTGGTCCAGCACGGCGGCCAGCTGCTCGCGCCAGTGCGTGAGCCTGGTCCATGCCAGATCGGTGTCCCCCGGGACGTGGGTCTTGCCCAGCAGCGCGAGGCGATCGCGGACGTCGGGGGAGGTCGCCGCGTCGGTGATGCGGCGCTGCGCGATGCGGCCGAGGGGGGATGCCGCGGCATCCGTCGGCGCCTCGTCGGGCCACCATGCGACCACGGGGGCGTCGGGGAGCAGGAGCCCGGTGACCAGGCTCTCCTCGTTGCTCGCCGCTTCGCCGAACGCGCGCAGCACGACCACCTCGCTGGCACCGGCGTCCCCGCCGACGCGGATCTGCGCGTCGAGGTGGGATTCGCCCTCGCCCGTGATCAGCACGATCACGCGCATGGGGTGCTCACGGGATGCATCGTTGGCCGCGTCGATGGCGGCCTCCGCCACACCGTTGCGGGCGGCGATGAGCAGCGTCAGCACGCGCCCGAGGGCGACCGCTCCGCCCTCCTCGCGCACGTTCACCAGCTGCTTGGCGACCTGACTGACCGTGGTGTCGGGAAGGTCGATGATCATGGGCGTCTCCAGACTCGGCCGTCGCGGGCCAGCAGGGCGTCGGCGGATGCCGGGCCCCAGGAACCGGGTGAATACTGCTCGAGGGGTGTGTGCAGGGTCGACCAGTACTTCTCCACGGGGTCGAGGATCTTCCAGGAGAGCTCGACCTCCTCGTGGCGGGGGAACAGCGGCGGGTCGCCCAGGAGCACATCGAGGATGAGGCGCTCGTACGCCTCGGGGCTCGCCTCGGTGAAGGCGTGTCCGTAGCCGAAGTCCATCGTGACGTCCCGCACGTTGGCGCCGCTGCCCGGCACCTTGGACCCGAACCGGATGGTCACGCCCTCGTCGGGCTGGACGCGGATGACCAGGGCGTTCTGGCCCAGTTCGGAGGTCTGCGCGCGACCGAAGAGGTGCTCTGGCGCACGCTTGAACACGACGGCGATCTCCGTGACGCGGCGGCCCAGGCGCTTGCCCGTGCGCAGGTAGAACGGCACGCCCGCCCACCGGCGGGTGTCGATCTCCAGCTTGATGGCCGCGTAGGTCTCGGTGGACGACTGGGGGGCCATGCCGTCCTCCTCGAGGAAGCCGTTGACCTTCTCGCCGCCCTGCCAGCCGCCGGCGTACTGTCCGCGGGCGGTGGCGAGGGAGAGGTCGTCGGGAAGGCGCACGGCCTCGAGGACCTTCTCCTTCTCGGCGCGCAGGTGGTCGGCCGACATGCTGATCGGTTCCTCCATGGCCGTCAGCGCCAGCAGCTGGAGCAGGTGGTTCTGGATGACGTCGCGGGCAGCACCGATGCCGTCGTAGTAGCCGGCCCGGCCGCCGACGCCGATGTCCTCGGCCATCGTGATCTGGACGTGGTCGACGTAGTTGCGATTCCACAGCGGCTCGTACAGTTCGTTGGCGAAGCGCAGCGCGAGGATGTTCTGCACCGTCTCCTTGCCGAGGTAGTGATCGATGCGGAAGATCGAGTCGGCCGGGAACGCGTCCTCGAGCGCCTTGTTCAGCGCGCGGGCGGAGTCCAGGTCGTGTCCGAAGGGCTTCTCGATGACCACGCGCCGCCAGTGCGTGTCGTCCTCGTTCTGCGCGCCGACCAGCCCGGAGGCCCGCAGCTGCCGGGTGACCTCGGGGAAGGCCTTCGGCGGGATCGACAGGTAGTACGCGTGGTTGCCCATCGTGCCGCGTTCGACGTCGAGTCGCTCGACGGTCTCGCGGAGGCGCAGGAACGCATCGGCGTCGTCGAAGGTTCCCTGCACGAACCGGATGCCCTGCAGCAGCTGCTGCCAGGTCTCCTCGCGGAACTCGGTGCGAGCGTGCTCCTTGACCGCCTCGTAGACGACCTGGGCGAAGTCCTGATCCTCCCAGTCCCGGCGGGCGAAGCCCACCAGGGCGAAGCCCGGTGGCAGCAGGCCGCGGTTGGCGAGGTCGTAGACGGCGGGCATGAGCTTCTTGCGCGACAGATCGCCGGTCACACCGAAGATCACCAGCGCACTGGGACCTGCGATGCGATGCAGACGGCGATCATCGGGATCGCGGAGCGGGTTGTGCCCGCGTGAGATGGAAGCGGTCATCGGTGGGGTATCTCCAGATCTGGGATCACTGAGCGGCGGGCGACGGATGCCGGGCGCCGACGTGCGTCGTGAACGCGGCGCCGGGGCATCCGCTCCCCGCGGAAGGGGATCGCCGTCCGGCCACGCGCGGCGCGTCGAGTCGGGGGACGGAAGCCTCCGTCACGGCCCGCCTCGGGCGCGTCGCGCGCACCGGGACGATCATCGCGCGGCGGCCAGCCCCTCGGTGACCTGGGCGAGCAGGCCGTGCCAGGAGTCGATGAACTTGGCCACCCCTTCGTCCTCGAGCACCTGGGTGACATCGTCGAAGTCGACGCCGACGGACTTGAGGCCCGCGAACACCTCGCGGGAGGACTCGTAGGTCGAGGTCACCGTGTCGCCGGTGACGACCCCGTGGTCGTAGGTCGCCTCCATGGTCTTCTCCGGCATGGTGTTGACGACACCGGGGGCGACCAGACCGGTCACATACAGCGTGTCCGGCAGCGCGGGATCCTTGACGCCGGTGGACGCCCACAGCGGACGCTGCAGCGTGGCTCCGGCATCCAGGAGGGCCTTCGCCCGGTCACCGGCGAAGCTCTTCTCGTACAGCTCGTACGCGAGACGCGCATTGGCGAGGCCGGCCCTGCCCTTCAGCGCCAGCGCCTCCTCGGTGCCGATCGCCGCGAGGCGCTTGTCGGTCTCGGTGTCCACGCGCGACACGAAGAACGACGCCACGGAGTGGATGGTCGACAGGTCGATGCCGGCCGCCTTCGCGGTCTCCAGGCCCGTCAGGTACGCGTCGATGACCTCGGCGTAGCGCTCCAGGCTGAAGATCAGGGTGACGTTGACGCTGATGCCCGCACCGATCGCCGCGGCGATGGCGGGCAGGCCCGCCTTGGTCGCGGGGATCTTCACGAGCAGGTTGGGACGGTCCACGCGCTCCCACAGGTCCTTCGCCTGGGCGATCGTGCCGTCGGTGTCGTGCGCGAGATCGGGGGAGACCTCGATGGACACGCGACCGTCCACGTGGTTCGTGGCGTCGTACACGGGCCGGAACACGTCCAGCGCGTCCCGGACGTCCTGGGTGGTCGCCGCGAACACCGCGTCGACCGCGGATGCGCCGGACCGGGCCAACTCGTGGACCTGCGCGTCGTAGGACGTGTCGTCGGGGTTGGTCATCGAGTTCGCGAAGATCGTCGGGTTGGTGGTCACCCCGACGACGTTGCGAGTCTCGATCAGCTGCTTCAGGTTCCCGGAGTGGATCCGGGTACGCGACAGATCGTCCAGCCAGATGCTGACGCCCGCTGCCGAGAGGTCTTCGGTGGGTGTGCTCATGCGTTCTCCTTGATGCTCTCGCGAGCCGCCTCGACGACGGCCTCGGCAGTGATGCCGAACTTCTGGAACAGGGTCTTGTAGTCGGCGGATGCGCCGAAATGGTCGATGCCGATGGAGCGGCCACGGTCTCCCACGATGCCGCGCCAGCTGAGCACCGATCCCGCCTCGACGGACACACGTGCGGTGACGGACTTCGGCAGCACGGACTCCCGGTACGCCTCGTCCTGCTCCGCGAACCACTCCAGCGAGGGCGCGGAGACGACGCGGGCGTTCACGCCCTCGGCGGCGAGCGTCTCACGAGCGGCCACGGCGAGCTGGACCTCCGAGCCGGTGCCGATGAGGATCACGTCGGGCGTTCCACCCGGAGCTTCGGCCAGCACGTACGCACCCTTGGCGGTGCCGTCCGCGGATGCGAACTCGTCGCCGGATGCCGCACCCGTGCCGCGCGCGAAGTTCGGAACGTTCTGACGGGTCAGTGCGATGCCGACCGGTCCGCCGTGGCGGCGGAGGATCTCGAGCCAGGCTGCGGCTGTCTCGTTGCCGTCGGCGGGGCGCACCACCGTGAAGTTCGGGATGGCGCGCAGCGAGGCGATCTGCTCGATGGGCTGGTGGGTCGGGCCGTCCTCGCCGAGGGCGATGGAGTCGTGGGTCCAGACGAAGATGCTCGGGATGTTCATCAGCGCGGCCAGACGGACGGCCGGACGCATGTAGTCGCTGAAGATCAGGAACGTGCCGCCGTAGGCGCGCGTCCGCCCGTGCAGGGTGATGCCGTTGAGGATCGAGCCCATGGCGTGCTCACGGATGCCGAAGTGCAGCACACGACCGTAGGGACCTCCCTTCCAGTCGTGCGTCGACCACTCCTCGGGGATGAAGGACTCCGCCCCGGAGATGGTGGTGTTGTTGGAGCCGGCGAGGTCGGCCGAACCGCCCCACAGCTCGGGGAGCTCGGGCGCCAGGGCGTTGAGGATCTTGCCGGATGCGGCGCGCGTGGAGATCTCGGTGCCGCCCTCGAAGACGGGGAGCGCGCTCTCGATGCCCTCGGGCAGCGCCTCCGCCTCGAGCCGGTCCAGCAGCGCCTTGCGCTCGGGGTTCGCCGCCGCCCAGGCGTCGAACGACTTCTGCCAGTCCGCACGGGCCTCGGCCGCGCGTGCGCCGAGCTCGCGGGTGTGTGCGATGACGGCGTCCTCGACGACGAACGACTGCTCGGGGTCGAAGCCGAGGAGCCTCTTCGTGGCGGCGACCTCGTCGGCGCCCAGCGCGCTGCCGTGCACGGACTCGGAACCGGCCTTGTTGGGGGCGGGCCAGCCGATGATGGTCTTGAGGATGATGAGCGTGGGCTTCGCCGTTTCGGCGCGGCCCTGGGCGATGGCGTCGTCGAGCTCCTTCACGTCCTCGACGTACTCGCCGGTGCGACGCCAGTCGACCTCGAGCACCTGCCAGCCGTAGGACTCGTAGCGTGCGCGGACGTCCTCCGTGAAGGCGACGTTCGTGTCGCCCTCGATGGAGATCTGGTTGGAGTCGTAGATGGCGATGAGGTTGCCGAGCCTCTGGTGGCCGGCGAGCGACGACGCCTCGCTGGTCACGCCCTCCTGCAGGTCGCCGTCGCCGGCGATCACGTAGACGAAGTGGTCGAAGGGACTGGTCCCGGCTGCGGCATCCGGGTCGAACAGGCCGCGCTCGTAGCGGGATGCGTAGGCGAACCCGACCGCGGAGGCCAGCCCCTGCCCGAGCGGGCCGGTGGTGATCTCGATGCCCTTGGTGTGGTGGTACTCGGGGTGACCGGGGGTCAGCGAGCCCCACGTGCGCAGCGCCTCGAGATCGCTCAGCTCCAGACCGAAACCTCCGAGATAGAGCTGCACGTACTGGGTGAGGGAGGAGTGCCCCACGGAGAGGATGAAGCGGTCGCGTCCGAGCCAGTCGACGTCTGTCGGGTCGTGCCGCATGACCCGCTGATACAGCAGGTAGGCGACCGGCGCGAGACTCATCGCCGTCCCGGGATGGCCGTTGCCGACCTTCTGCACAGCGTCCGCCGCGAGGACCCTTGCGGTGTCAACCGCCCGACGGTCGAGGTCGTCCCACTGAAGATCTGCCACGGTCATACTCCTTCTGACACATTCGAAGGCGCCCGTATTCCTGCGCGCTCCGCGTCGTCACGGAGGAGAGATGATGCGCAAGGGGCACGCGAGTCGTTTCAGCATACAGTCGCGCAGGAGCGCGGCGGATGACCATTTCAGGTCTCGGGCACCCGGTCGGGGTGCTGCGCGGGCGACGGTCCGACACGCCGGTGCCATAGACTGGAAGGAGTGTCCGTTCGCCCGCAGAAGGAGAGGATCGCGATCTTGTCGACATCGCAGGCCGCTGTGACGGAGTACTCGTTCGGCCAGAGGATCCGCGGGTACTTCGCGCTCACCAAGCCGCGTGTCATGGAGCTGCTGCTGGTCTCCACCGTGCCGGTGATGTTCCTCGCGCAGGGTGGTCTTCCGAACCTGTGGCTCATCGTCGCGACGGTCTTCGGCGGGGCGATGAGCGCCGCGTCGGCGGCATCCTTCAACATGTATCTGGACCGCGACATCGACGTGCACATGAAGCGCACCGAGAACCGCCCGCTGGTCACCGGCGAGGTGTCCCCGCGCGGTGCGCTGGTGTTCTCGTGGGTCCTCGCGGTCGTCTCGACGGCCTGGCTGCTGGCCTTCACCAACTGGCTGGCGGCGTCGCTGTCGGCGTTCGCCATCTTCTTCTACGTCGTGATCTACACGATGATCCTCAAGCGCCGCACCGAGCAGAACATCATCTGGGGCGGCATCGCGGGCTGTTTCCCCGTGCTGATCGGCTGGACCGCCGTGACCGGTTCGCTGGACTGGCCGCCCTTCGTGCTGTTCGTCCTCATCTTCCTGTGGACCCCGCCGCACTACTGGCCGCTGTCGATGAAGTACCGCAGCGACTACGACGACGTCGACGTGCCGATGCTGGGCGTGACGCGCCCGGCATCGCAGGTGGGTCTGCAGGTGATCCTGTACGCGTGGGCGACCGTGGCCTGTTCGCTGCTGCTGGTCCCCGTGGGCGGGATGGGCATCGTCTACACGGCGTCCGCGCTGGTGTTCGGAGGATGGTTCATCTACGAGTCGCACCGGCTGTACAACCGTGCGCTGCACGGCACCGAGCCCCGCCCGATGCGCGTGTTCCACGCCTCGATCACCTACCTGACGCTGATCTTCCTCTCCGTCGCCGTCGACCCGCTGCTGCCGTTCTGACGGATACTTGCCGGCGCGCGCTGCGCGGTGGCGTCGTGATCAGCCCTCGGCGGGCCGCCGGAGCCGTGTGACGACCACCGTGTAGGCGGCGGCCGACAGCGCGGCGAGCACCATGTGGATGCCGAGCAGCACGGGCGGGAGTCCGGTGCGGGCCTGCAGCACGCCCACGGCGACCTGCACGAGGATCGCGAGGATGAGCACGAGCAGCCAGCCGCGCGGCGGCAGCCGCAGCGCCCATGCCGAGATCGTCAGCACCAGCACGAGCGCGGCGAGGAGGTAGCCGGGCCACGAGTGCACATGCGCGAGGGCGGTGGCATCGAAGCCGTCGCGCGTGATCGCCGCGTCCCCGGAGTGCGGTCCGGACCCGGTGGTGAGCACGCCCATCGCGATGGTCACCGCCAGGACGACCCCCGTCACATGGGACAGGATCGCGAACCAGCGCGGCACGGTGGCGACTCGCGCGTCCTGCGGCTGGTTCATGCGGACGAGGAACAGCGCGGTGACGCACACCAGCAGCAGCGAGGATGCGTAGTGGAACCCGATGATGAACGGGTTGAGATCGCTGATGACGGTGAAGCCGCCCATCACGGCCTGCGCCATCACGCCCACCAGCACCAGCCAGGCCAGCACCGCGAGGTCACGGCGCCGCAGGTCCTGGCGCACCGAGTCGACCGCACCCGCCAGCACCGCCAGCAGCAGCACGGCCGACATGAGGGCCGCCGCGGGCAGCGCCAGAGCGGATGCCGCGGCGTACACGCCGATGGCGACGACGACGCCGCCGAGAGCGAACCACACGGCCCGCACGACCGACCGGCGTCCGCTGACCGCGTACAGCGTCAGCATGAGCACGGCCAGCGCCAGCAGACCGACGACTCCCGTCATCGTGCGATTGCCGAACTCGATGGCACCGTGGACGCCCTGGATCTCCAGGATCGGGACGAGGGACTCGGGGGTGCACAACGGCCACTCGGAGCATCCGAGTCCGGAGCCGGTCAGGCGCACCGCGCCGCCCGTGCCGATGATGACGACCTCGGCGATGAACGACAGCCAGGCCGTGACGCGGAGGGCGCGGGGAAGGACGGGCCCTCGTACGAGTGCTGGTGATCCGGGCGTGCGGGTGTCGGTCATGGGTCCTCCGGCCCGCCGGTGCGCTCGGCGTCGACCGCCCGCTGATCCGATGGAACCTGTAGAATCGGGATGATTGCGACGGACGTGCACAGCGTCTCGCCCGTCACAGACAGTCTAGGCGCGACATGAGCGTCGAATGATGGGGCCCACCAGCGGCACCCGATCTCCGCACACTCGACGGGGATCAGGTGTGTCGGGGCGGATGACACCGTTGCGGCCCGTTTGAGGAGAGTGTGTGATGTCGGATGTGCTGATCGACCGCCCTGAACTGGATGGTCTGGGGGTGTACGAGTTCGGCTGGCACGATCCCGATGCCGCCGGAGCGAGCGCGAAACGCGGACTCAATGAGAATGTCGTCCGCGACATCTCGGCCCTCAAGGCCGAACCGGAATGGATGCTGAAGAACCGCTTGAAGGGGCTCGCGCTCTTCGATCGCAAACCGATGCCCACCTGGGGCGCCGACCTCAGCGAGATCGACTTCGACAACATCAAGTACTTCGTGCGTTCCACGGAGAAGCAGGTCACCTCCTGGGAGGAGCTCCCCGACGAGATCAAGGAGACCTACGAGCGCATCGGCATCCCCGAGGCCGAGCGTCAGCGCCTGGTCGCGGGGGTCACGGCGCAGTACGAGTCCGAGGTCGTGTACCGGCAGATCCGCGACGATCTCGAGGCACAGGGCGTCATCTTCATGGACACCGACACGGCGCTGCGCGAGCACCCCGAGTTCTTCGAGGAGTACTACGGCACCGTCATCCCCGCCGGTGACAACAAGTTCGCGGCTCTGAACACCGCCGTCTGGTCGGGCGGGTCCTTCGTGTACGTTCCCAAGGGCGTGCACGTGGAGATCCCGCTGCAAGCGTACTTCCGGATCAACACCGAGAACATGGGTCAGTTCGAGCGGACGCTCATCATCGCCGACGAGGGCAGCTACGTGCACTACATCGAGGGTTGCACGGCACCGGTGTACAAGTCGGACTCCCTGCACTCGGCGGTCGTGGAGATCATCGTGAAGAAGAACGCCCGCGTGCGTTACACGACGATCCAGAACTGGTCGAACAACGTCTACAACCTCGTGACCAAGCGCGCGATCGCGCATGAGGGCGCGACGATGGAATGGGTCGACGGCAACATCGGCTCCAAGGTGACGATGAAGTACCCGTCGATCTACCTGGTCGGCGAGCACGCCAAGGGCGAGACCCTCTCGGTGGCCTTCGCGGGCCCCGGTCAGCACCAGGACGCCGGTGCGAAGATGGTGCACCAGGCTCCGCACACGCAGTCGTCGATCGTCTCCAAGTCGATCGCGCGCGGCGGCGGCCGCTCCGGGTATCGCGGCGAGGTCCGCGTGGACCCGGGTGCGCACCACTCGTCGAACTCCGTCGTCTGCGACGCGCTGCTGGTGGACACGCAGTCCCGTTCTGACACGTATCCGACGATCGACATCCGCGTCGACGACGTCAAGCTCGGCCATGAGGCCACGGTCTCCAAGGTCAGCGCGGAGCAGCTGTTCTACCTGCAGTCGCGCGGCATCGAGGAGACCGAGGCGATGGCGATGATCGTGCGCGGGTTCATCGAGCCGATCGCGCGCGAGCTGCCGATGGAGTACGCATTGGAATTGAACAAGCTCATCGAGATGGGCATGGAAGGCAGCGTCGGCTGAGATGACGGCCCCTACACAGGCGCCCGCGGAGGCGCCGCGCACGAGTGCGCACATCGACCCTGCAGCGAAGGTCGCGGAAGCCGGTTTCGTACCGGTCCAGACCCGCTCCGAGCGTCCCAGATCCTTCGAACCCGCCGACTTCGGCGCGCCCACCGGCCGTGAGGTCAACTGGATGCACACCCCGGTCGCGCAGCTGAAGCCGCTCTTCGAGCCCGAGCCCGACGGTGCAGGAGTGACCTACTCCTTCAGCCACCGGCGGTACGTCCGTCCCGCGCTGTCGCGCGGCACGACCCCGCGCGGCGAGTTCTTCGTCCCCGAGGACGTCGTCTCCGCCGTGGCGTGGCAGGGCGCATCCGATGCGATCCACCTGTCCATCCCGGCGGAGGAGGAGGTCGCTGAGCCGATCGTCGTGACGATCGAGGGCACGGGCGGCCGCGCCGACGCGCACATCGTGATCGAGGCGCTGCCCCACAGCAGGGCGACGGTCGTGCTCCGGCATTCCGGCACCGCGCAGTACGCGCAGAACGTCGAGATCCTTGTGCGCGACGGCGCGAAGCTCACCGTGCTCAGCGTGCAGCGCTGGGAGGACGACGCCATCCATGCCGCCGCCCACCAGGCCCGCGTGGATCGCGATGCGGAGCTCACGCACTTCATCGTCAGTTTCGGCGGCGGTGTGGTGCGCGTCAACCCGAACGTCGAGCTGTCGGGCAGCGGCGCGCTGGGGCGGCTCTACGGGCTGTCCTTCGCCGACTCCGGTCAGCACCTGGAGAGCCAGGTCTACCTGCACCACAAGGGTCCGCACACCGTTGGAGACGTGCTCTACAAGGGTGCGCTGCACGGCTCGAGGGCGCGCAGCGTCTGGGTCGGTGACGTGCTCATCGGCCGGGATGCCGTCGGCACGGACTCCTACGAGGCCAACCGCAACCTCGTGCTCACCGAGGGTGCCCGGGCGGACTCGGTCCCCAATCTCGAGATCGAGACCGGAGACATCGTGGGAGCGGGCCACGCGAGCGCGACCGGTCGCTTCGACGACGAGCAGCTGTTCTATCTGCAGGCACGCGGGATCAGCGAGGAGGAGGCGCGCCGGCTCGTCGTGCTCGGCTTCCTCACGGAGATCGTGCAGCGCATCCGCATCCCCGAGCTCCAGGAGGAGCTGCTGGCCGCCATCGAGTCCGAGCTCGCGGAGCTGGACGCATGAGCGCGCAGCGCGTCTGCAGTGCTTCGGGCCTGGAGATGGACACCCCGCTGCGCGTGGAGCTCGACGGCATCGCGATCGCCGTCGTGAAGGACTCCGACGGGGAGATCCATGCCATCGGCGACCGGTGCACGCATGGCGACGTGTCGCTGTCGGAGGGCTTCGTCGAAGGCAAGACGCTGGAATGCTGGGCTCACGGCTCGGCGTTCTCGCTCGAGACCGGAGCAGCCCTCAACCTCCCCGCTTACGAGCCCGTCCCGGTCTTCGTCGTTCAGATCGACGGAGACGACGTGCTCATCGACCCCACTGTCACTAAGGAAGTCTGAATGTCTGTTCTCGAGATCCGCGACCTGCACGTGACGGTCGAGACCGATCAGGGCACGACGCCGATCCTCAACGGCGTCGATCTGACGATCAAGACCGGTGAGACGCACGCCATCATGGGCCCCAACGGCTCCGGCAAGTCGACCCTGGCGTACACGATCGCCGGCCACCCGAAGTACACCGTCACACAGGGCACCATCACGTTCGACGGTGAGGACGTGCTGTCGATGACCGTCGACGAGCGCGCTCGCGCCGGCCTCTTCCTGGCCATGCAGTACCCGGTCGAGATCCCCGGGGTGACCGTCACGAACTTCCTGCGCACCGCGAAGACGGCCCTGGACGGCCAGGCGCCCTCCATCCGGCAGTGGACCAAGGAGGTCAGGACCTCCATGACCAACCTGCGCATGGATCCGAAGTTCGCGCAGCGCAACGTCAACGAGGGCTTCTCCGGCGGGGAGAAGAAGCGCCACGAGATCCTCCAGCTCGAGGTGCTCAAGCCGAAGTTCGCCATTCTCGATGAGACCGACTCCGGTCTCGACGTCGACGCGCTGAAGATCGTGTCGGAGGGGGTGAACCGTGCGAAGGACGCGACGAACCTCGGTGTGCTGCTCATCACGCACTACACGCGCATCCTCCGCTACATCCGCCCGCAGTTCGTGCACGTCGTCGTCAAGGGCCGGATCGTCGAGGAGGGCGGTCCCGAACTGGCCGACCGTCTGGAGGAAGAGGGCTACGATCGGTTCCTCGACCCCGCCGACCCCGTTGAAGCGTAGGCTGACGTCATGACCGCAACGCTGAGCGACCAGAAGTACGACGAGGTCACCGAGGCTCTCAAGGACGTGATGGATCCCGAGCTCGGGATCAACGTTGTCGACCTGGGACTCATCTACGACCTCGCCTGGGACGACGAGAACGACGCGCTCGTCATCCACATGACCCTCACCAGCGCAGGCTGCCCCCTCACCGACGTGATCGAGGAGGAGACCGCGCAGGCGCTGGACTCGGTCGTGGACCGCTTCCGGATCAACTGGGTCTGGATGCCGCCGTGGGGTCCGGAGAAGATCACCGACGACGGGCGCGACATGATGCGCGCGCTCGGGTTCGCCATCTGATCAGACATGGGTCACGTCCGCACCGCGGACGTGACCCATGGGCATGGTGAGGGCCGCACGCGGACGCGGCGATCCACGAGACGAGACACGGGAGCACAGCCATGGCGACGCCGGTGCGGGCACTGCCGCTCGCGCAGCTGCGCGAGCGGAGCAGCGAGAAGTGGCGGGAGTACCCCGACGACGTGCTGCCCCTGTTCGTGGCCGAGACGGACTTCCCCCTGGCACCCGCGGTCACCACCGCACTCGAGCGCGCCGTGCGCATCGGCGACACCGGCTATGTGGCGTCTCGCACACCGCTCGCGGAGGCGTACGCGGGCTTCGCGCAGCGCCGCTTCGGGTGGACTGTCGACCCGAAGCGCATCCGCAGCACCGCCGACGTCAGCATGGGCGTCGTCGAGATCCTGCGTCGTGTCATCCAGCCGGGGGAGTCGGTCATCGTCACAACCCCCGTGTACCCGCCCTTCTTCGATCTGGTCGACGAGGCGGGCGGCGCGGTCGAGCGCGTGCCGCTGCTGGATGCCGGCACGGGCTGGGCCCTCGATCTGCAGCGCATCGAGCAGTCGCTCGCCGCAGGCGCCCGTGCCGTGCTGCTGTGCAATCCGCACAATCCCACCGGTTCGGTGCACTCCGCCGCAAGTCTGGACGCCCTCGCCCGCCTTGCGGAGCAGTACGGTGCAGCCGTCGTCTCGGACGAGATCCATGCGCCGCTCACCCAGCCGAGTGCATCCTTCACGCCCTTCCTCGCCAGCGGTGAGGCGGCGCAGCGCGTGGGCTATGCCGTCACGAGCGCCAGCAAGGCGTTCAACCTCGCCGGCCTCAAGTGCGCGCTGATGATCACCGCGGCGGAGGAGACGGCGTCCGTGCTGCGCCGGCTGCCCATCGAGGTGGAGTGGCGCACGGGGCAGTTCGGCATGCTGGCGGCCGTGGCGGCCTTCTCGCCGGAGAGCGATGAATGGCTCGATGGGCTGCTGGCCGCACTGGATGACAACCGGCGTCTGCTGGCCCGGCTGCTCGCGGAGCATCTCCCGGAGGCGCGTTACCGGATGCCGGATGCCGGTTACCTCGCGTGGGTGGATCTGACCGACCTGGGCTGGGGGCCCAACCCCGCCAAGCAGATCCTCCGACAGGCGCGGGTCGCCCTGCATTTCGGTCCCGCCTTCGGCGCCGAGGGCGCCGGACACGTGCGCGTGAACTTCGGCACGAGCCCGGAGATCCTCACCGAGGCGATCGAGCGCATCGGCCGAGCACGGGCCGCGATCTCCGCGGCCGCCGTGTGAGCGCCGCTCCGCCGCCGACGATCTGGGACCGCGCCCGTCTCGGCATCACCGTCGGCACGGTATCCCTGATCTTCCTCGCCGCTATCGAGGCGCTGGCCGTCACCACCGTCATGCCGGTCGTGGCCGAGGATCTGCACGGCGAGGAGCTGTTCGCCGTCGCGTTCTCGGCGACACTGGCGACGGGGGTGATCGGCATGGTGGGCGTCGGCGCGTGGAGTGATCGCTCCGGGCCCCGCGCTCCGCTGTACACCGCCGTCGCACTGTTCGCGGCGGGACTGCTGGTGTCCGGGTTCGCGCTCGACATGCACGTCTTCATCATCGGACGTCTCATCCAGGGGCTGGGCGCCGGCGGTCAGACGGTCGCCCTGTACGTGGTCGTCGCCCGCATCTACCCTCCGCAGCTCCACGGGCGCGTGTTCGCGGCGTTCGCGGCGGCGTGGGTGCTCCCCTCGATGGTCGGTCCTTTCCTCGCCGGCGCGGTGACGGAGTTCCTGCACTGGCGCTGGGCCTTCCTGGGTGTCGCGGTGCTGACCGCGACGGCGTTCGCGCTCGTGGCGACACGGCTTCGCGGTGTGCCGTTGGAAGCGGATGCCGGGGAGCAGACGGATGCCGGGCAACAGGCATCCGTGCGGACGCGGGCCGAGGGACGGTCGGCGGGGAACGAGGCCTCCTCGGCGCGGGAGGCCGGATCGGCCCGCATCGCCGTGCGGATGCTGCTGGCCGTGCTCGTGGCGTCGTGCGCGGTGGCCGTGGGGCTGGCGGCCGACGCGCCCGCGCCGACCGGCGCTCCGTTGGCCGTCGGCGCCATCGCGGTGATCGGCGTGGCCCTGCTGCCGCTGCTGCCCAAGGGGGCGCTGCGCGCGGCACCGGGGTTGCCCAGCGTCGTGCTCGTTCGAGGGCTCGCCGCAGGGGCCTTCTTCGCCGCGGAGGCGTATGTCCCGCGACTGCTCATCGACCGCTTCGAGTTCTCGCCCACCGTCGCGGGGCTGGCGCTCACGCTGTCCGCGCTCGGCTGGTCGCTCGCCTCCGCAGTGCAGGGCAGGTACGGTGACGCGCTGGGAAGCACGCGGATCATGTGGATCGCCGCGATGTGCATGCTCGCGGGCGTCGCGGCCGTGCTGTGGGTGAGCGCCGTCGGCGTCGATCCCTGGGTCGTCGTCACCTGCTGGGGCGTGGCGGGCGCGGGCATGGGACTGCTGTACCCGCGGTTGACGGTGCTGACGCTGGCCTACTCGACCACGGCGGACGAGGGCTTCAACTCCTCGGCCCTGTCGATCTCCGACTCCACGGGCTCCGCCGTCGCCATCGCCGTCGCCGGTCTGGGCTTCGTGCTCGCTCCCATCGCCGGCTCGGGGTACATCACGGTCTACCTGATCGCGGCCGCCCTCGTGCTGCTGTCTCTGCTGCCCGGGCTCAGGATGGGCGACCCTGCGCGCTGAGCACGTCGAAGGCGCGGACACCGGCATCGAAGACCCGATCGGAGTGCTCCGTGGGGTCTGCGGCATCCGCGGTGACCGCGCCGATGCTCTGCGCGTGCATACGCTGCTGGAGGAGCATCGTGTGGCCGAGGATGAACTCGAACAACGCGTCGGCGGCGGACCTGTCGTCCTGTGGGAGTGCCGCGAGCAGGGCATCCTGCGCGCGGTGCGCGCCCAGACGCAGGGCATAGGTGCTGAGCACCACCTCGGCGCCATCCCGGTACGACAGCAGCGCGTCGCGGATCGCGCCGGCCACCGCGGGCAGCGGGATGCCCGGGGCCGGTTCGGGGACCGGGCTCAGGATGCGATCGGCCACCGACGCGAGCAGCTCCTGCTTGCTGGAGAAGTGCCAGTACAGCGCGCTGGGCTGCACGTCCAGTTCGGCGGCGAGCCGTCGCATGGACAGATCAGGGAGGCCGACCTCGTCCAGCAGGTGCAGTGCGGTGCGCACCACGCTGTCGCGGTCGTGTCGTTCCGGGGGCATGGGGCAAGTATACTGAACGGTGTTCAGGTGAACAGTGTTCAGGATGCGCGTCGCGCATCCGGAAGGAGCAGCGCATGACCGAACCCACCCGCCCCCTCGGCGCCGACCTCGCGAGGATCGCGGTGTTCGCAGCCCTCGTCATCGTGCTCGGCACGGTCGTCGTCCCCGTGCCCGGAGGCGTGCCCATCACGGCCCAGACGCTGGGAGTGATGCTGGCGGGACTCATCCTCGGCGCGCGGCGCGCGCCGCTGGCGATCCTCGTCGTGCTCGTGCTCGCGGCGGCGGGGCTCCCCGTGCTCTCCGGCGGCCGCGGGGGACTGGGCGTGTTCGTGGCGCCCAGCGTCGGATACATGATCGGCTGGGTGGCCGGTGCGATCGTCATCGGCCTCATCGCCCACCACGGAAGGTTCACCTGGTGGAGGGCGGGGATCGCGGCGCTGCTGGGCGGCGTCGTCGTCGTGTACGCCTTCGGCATCCCCCTGCAGGCGCTGATCACCGGAGTGCCGCTGGGTCCGACGATCCTCTCCAGCCTGGCGTTCCTGCCGGGGGACCTCATCAAGGTGGTCGTGGCTGTGCTGCTGACGGTGGCCCTGCGCAGGGCGTACCCGCGCGCGTTCCCGGCGGCGCGGACCGTCCATGCGGGCTGACCCGACGCCGACGGGCACGGAGATCCGCTGTGAGGGCGTCGGGCTCACCGTCGACGACGCCGTTCTGCTGCACGACGTCGACCTGGCGCTGACGGCACGCAGGACCGCGATCATCGGCGCCAACGGATCCGGGAAGTCGACCTTCGCGCGCATGTTCAACGGCCTGCGTGCGCCGAACGCCGGTCGCATGCGCGTGCACGGCCTGGACCCGTCCCAGCACGCCTCGTCGCTGCGCAGGCACGTGGGCTTCGTCTTCACCAACCCGGAGGCGCAGATCCTCATGCCCACGCCCGCCGAGGACGTCGCGCTGTCCCTGCCCCACCTGTCGCGGGAGGAACGCGCACAGCGCGTCGCGGAGATCCTCGAGGAGTACGGGCTCGCCGACCGCTCCGACGTGCCGGCATCCGGACTCTCCGGCGGCCAGCGGCAGCTTCTGGCCATCGCCTCCGTGCTGGCCACCGAACCGGGCCTGGTCGTCGCGGATGAGCCGACGACGCTGCTGGACCTGCGCAACTCCCGTCGCGTCGGGGAGCTGCTGCTCTCCCTGGAGACGCCGCTCGTGGTGGTCACCCATGATCTCGACCTGGCCGCACGGTGCGATCTCGTCGTCTGGTTCGACGACGGCACGGTGCGGCAGCTCGGCGACCCCGTCGAGGTCACGGCGGCGTACCGCCGGAGCGCTGCATGATCTCGCTGTACCGCCCCGGTGCAGGACCGGCGCATCGGATGCCGGCGGGGGCGAAGCTCGCGGTGCTGGCGTTGTGCGCCCTCGTGCTGTCGTTGCTGCGATTGGGCGTCATCGTCACGCCGGTGGTGCTGCTGGTCGTGACTGCGCTGTACCCGGCGGTCGGACTCCCGCTGCGCGCGGCGGGGGAGGCATGGTGGCGGCTGCGATGGCTGATCCTCGTGCTGGGGGCGGCGCTGTGGATCTTCACCTCGACGCAGGAGGCCGTCACCAGCACGGGCCGTGTCGTCGCGCTGCTGCTGCTGGCGGAGCTGGTGACCCGCACGACGAGGATGGGCGACCTGCTCGACGTGTTCCGACGCATCGCGCTTCCGCTGCGCCGCATCGGCGTCGACCCCGAGGCACTGGCGCTCACGCTGTCACTGACCATCGCGATGATCCCCGTCATCGCCGGCCTTGCGGCGCAGGTGCGCGAGGCGCAGCGCGCGCGAGGGATCCGGCTCGGGCCTCGGGCGGTGCTCCCGCTGCTCGTGCTCACCATGCGCCACGCCGATGAGGTGGGCGAGGCGCTGGCGGCTCGGGGCCTGGCACGATGAGCATCCAGGTGGGCGGGTGGACCGTGCGCGGCGCCGTCGTCGACGCGCACACCCGCTGCGTGCACTACGGCAGTGAGCTCGACGTGGTGGCGATGAGGTCCCGGTGCTGCGGGGACTGGTACCCGTGCGTGCACTGCCACGACGAGGCGGTGTCGCATTCGCGCATGGTGTGGGAGCCGGAGGCCGTGCAGGAGCACGCCGTGCTGTGCGGGGCGTGCGGGACGACCATGTCCATCTCGCAGTACCGTGACGCTGAGGAGTGCCCGCTCTGCGGGGCGGGGTTCAACCCCGGCTGCCGGCTGCATCACGACCTGTACTTCGCCGGAGAGACGCTCCTGCAGGGCGACGAACTATACTGAGAGGCTGGCCGTTCGGCCGCCTCCCTCTCTGATGAACGGATACCGCTGTGCTCGCCGTGCATGACCTCGAGATCCGCGTCGGTGCACGTGTCCTCATGTCCGACGTGTCCTTCCGCGTCGCCGACGGCGACAAGATCGGGCTGGTGGGACGCAACGGCGCCGGCAAGACCACGCTGACCAAGGTGCTCGCCGGGGACGTCCTGCCCTCCGAGGGCAGGGTCACCACCTCCGGCGAGCTCGGGTACCTGCCGCAGGACCCGCGATCCGGCGACCCGGAGATGCTGGCGCGCACCCGCATCCTCGACGCCCGTGGCCTGGGCACGCTGCAGCTGGGCATCGCGAAGGCGTCGCACGACATGGCCTCAGACGACCCCAAGATCTCTGAGCGCGCCATGCGCAGGTTCGCCAGCCTCACCGAGCGCTTCGAGACGCTGGGCGGGTACTCGGCCGAGGCCGAGGCCGCCTCCATCGCCAACAACCTGTCGCTGCCGGATCGCATCCTCGACCAGCCGCTGAAGACCCTCTCCGGAGGTCAGCGCCGTCGCATCGAGCTCGCCCGCATCCTCTTCTCGGATGCGGGGACCATGATCCTCGACGAGCCCACCAACCACCTGGACGCCGACAGTGTCGTGTGGCTGCGCGAGTTCCTCAAGAGCTACAAGGGCGGGCTGATCGTGATCAGCCACGATGTGGAGCTGGTCGGCGAGACCGTCAATCGGGTCTTCTATCTGGATGCCAACCGTCAGGTCATCGACATCTACAACATGAACTGGAAGAACTACCAGCGCCAACGGGTGGCGGATGAGGAGCGCCGCAAGAAGGAGCGCGCCAACGCCGAGAAGAAGGCCACCCAGCTGCAGCTGCAGGCGGCGAAGTTCGGCGCGAAGGCGACCAAGGCCGCCGCCGCCCACCAGATGATGGCGCGTGCCGAGAAGCTGCTGTCGGGGCTGGAGGAGGTGCGGCAGGTCGACAGGGTCGCGAAACTGCGATTCCCGAAGCCGGCGCCCTGCGGGAAGACCCCGCTCATGGCCTCCGGACTGTCCAAGTCGTACGGGTCGCTGGAGATCTTCACCGACGTCGACCTCGCCATCGACCGCGGGTCGAAGGTCGTCGTGCTCGGCCTCAACGGTGCGGGAAAGACGACCCTGCTTCGCATCCTCGCCGGCGTCGACGAGCCGGACACCGGGGTGCTCGAACCCGGCCACGGTCTGAAGATCGGCTATTACGCGCAGGAGCACGAGAACCTCGACGTCACGCGCACGGTGCTGGAGAACATGATGTCGGCCGCGCCCGACATCACCGAGACCGAGGCGCGCAAGGTGCTGGGGTCGTTCCTGTTCACGGGAGACGATGTGCTCAAGCCCGCAGGCGTCCTCTCCGGAGGCGAGAAGACCCGGCTCTCGCTGGCGACGCTCGTGGTGTCGTCGGCGAACATGCTGCTGCTGGACGAGCCCACCAACAACCTCGACCCCGCTTCGCGCGAGGAGATCCTCGGAGCACTGGCGCACTACGAGGGGGCCGTCGTCCTCGTCTCGCACGACCCCGGTGCCGTGGAGTCCCTGAACCCCGAGCGGGTGCTGGTGCTTCCCGACGGTGTGGAGGACATCTGGAATCACGAGTATCAGGAGCTCGTCGAGCTGGCCTGACCTGCTCGCCGCGCAGCCTGCGCGACTTCGCAGGAATGCGTGCAGAACCCTGCGATGCTGTGCAGAACTGCGGAGGCGTGCGGCGTTGCGGATGTCGCTCAGCGATGCACGGCATCGAGCAGCGCGTCCTCAGCGTCGGCGTCGCGGTCGCGCCGACGGCGCGGCTCTCGCGGTGCGCGCTCCCCGGCATCCTCCTGGGCCTTCACGATCTCCGTGCGGATCGCGTAACCGATGAACGCGAAGCCCATCACGGCGAACAGGATCCACTGGATCGCGTACGACAGATGTGGGCCGGGATCCTGCGCGGGGGCGTCGAAGCCCCCCAGCGGATGCTGCGCGGCCGGTGTCTCGGAGACCAGCCACCCGTAGCCGCCGGTGATGAGACCCGGATTCACCTCATCGGCGATGGTCGGAAGGTGGATCGTGGGCACCTGACCAGCCGGCGCACTGCGACCGGATGCCGGCAGAGGCTCACCGGGGCGCATCCGGACGACGACCGTCACATCCCCCGAGGGAGCGGCGGCGACGGGCACGGGTGAGCTGTCCTCCGCGGGCGGCACCCAGCCGCGATCGACCAGCAGCACCCGCCCATCCGTGTCCTGGAACGGGACGAGCACCTCGAAGGCGCTGGTGCCTCCGTGCGGGCGGTTGCGCACGAGAATCTGCTGGTCGGCGAGATATCGGCCCTCCAGCCGCACCGGATGCCACTCGAAGGCGGGCCTGAGCAGTCCGTCGGAGTCCAGCACATCGCTGAGAGCCACCGGTGCGGCATCGTAGTTGTGCTGCACGAGATCGATCTGCGTCGCGCGCTGCTCGTTGCGATCGAACTGCCAGTTCGACAGGAAGGCGCACGTGATGGCGAACAGGATCGCCACGAGCAGGTAAGCGCTCCAGCGCAGCAGACGCTGCGTCACTCCGGAAGCCCCTCATGCACCTCGACGGGGAAGTCCCTGTTGCGCAGGTAGGCGCTGAGGAACCCGACGTGCTCATCGCACGCCAGCCAGATCTTGCGACGGTCCGCACTGTGGATGCGGGGATTGCGCCAGACGATGTGATGAGTCGCGGCAGCACGGCACCCTGCCCGTGCGCACTCGAGGGGCGCGCTCATGGCGTCGGTGTGCTCATGGTGCATCGACTCCGGTGTCCGTGCGTGGGCGCTCGTGGACGGTGATGACCTGTTGCGTGCGCTCCTGCGTCGCCATCTCGGAAGAGCTCGCCTCGACCTGAAGCACGGGTGACTCGATGGTCTGCGGCGTGCTGTCGCTGCCGGCATTGGCATACACGACGGCGATGTAGGGCAGGAAGACCGCACCCGCCGCGAACACGAACGTCCACCAGCCGACGGGCGCGACGACGGCCATCAGGATGAAGCACACCGTGCGGATGCCCATCGTGATCGCATAGTGGCGCACACGGCTCTTCGCCTCGTCCTGCGGTGATGGCGGGAGAGAGGTGACAGAGGGTGTGTTCCTGGTGCGTCTCACGGTGCCTCCAGCCTACGCCGTGTCGGGAGTGTCGGGCGACTCGCGCCCGCAGGTCGCGGTGCGTGCGGCGGAGTCGGCGATGACGGACGAATCGATAGGATGGCGGGGTCCATCATCAGAGGCAGGAGCCCCCATGAGCACTGACCGCGTCGTCCTCGTCACCGGCGGAAACCGCGGCATCGGCCGTGCGATCGCCGAGCGCTTCGTCCGCGACGGATACCGCGTCGCGGTGACCGCGCGCAGCGGCGAGGGGCCGGAGGGCACGCTGACCGTCCGTGCGGACGTGACGGATGCCACGGCCGTGGACGTCGCGTTCACCGAGGTCGAGCAGCAGCTCGGCCCCGTGGAGGTGGTCGTGGCGAACGCCGGCATCACCAAGGACACCCTGCTGATGCGCATGAGCGAGGACGACTTCGACAGCGTCGTCTCGACGAACCTCGGCGGCTCGTTCCGCGTCGTCAAGCGCGCGTCGAAGGGCATGCTGCGCGCCCGCTTCGGACGGGTCATCCTCATCTCCAGCGTGGTCGGCCTGTACGGCTCAGCGGGCCAGGTCAACTACGCGGCGTCCAAGAGCGCCCTCGTCGGATTCGCCCGGTCGCTGACCCGGGAGCTCGGCGGGCGCGGCATCACCGCGAACGTCGTGGCGCCGGGATTCATCGAGACCGATATGACGGCCGAGCTGCCCGAGGAGACGCAGAAGCAGTACAAGGCCGGCATTCCCGCCGGCCGGTTCGCCACCCCCGATGAGGTCGCGGGCGCTGTCGTCTGGCTCGCAGGCGACGACGCGGCCTACATATCCGGTGCTGTCATCCCCGTGGACGGCGGCCTGGGCATGGGGCACTGAGCCACCCTGGCCCGCCCTTGTCACTCAGGGCAGGAGGGGGATGATCGCCGAGAGGTCCTGAGGACCGACCACGAGTGCGGCGGCCTCGCGGACGGCCGGCTTGGCGTTGAACGCGAGTCCGAGGCCCGCCACCCTCATCATCTCCAGATCGTTCGCGCCGTCGCCGACAGCGATGGTCGCGTGCGCGGCGATGCCGAGATCCTCCGCCCACGCCCGCAGGGAATCGGCCTTGGCGTTCGCATCCACGATCGTGCCGTCGACCCGGCCCGTTAGCGCGCCGTCCGCCACGGACAGGCGATTGGCCCGCCAGCGGTCCACACCCAGCTCCGGTGCGATGTCATCGAGGATCTCGTGGAAACCGCCGGAGACGACGCCGACGACTCCGCCGCGCGCATGCACGGCCGACGTCAACTCGCGCACTCCCGGAGTGGGCTCGACACGAGCGAGGACACGGTCGAAGGCATCCGTCGGCACTCCCGCGAGTGCGGCGACGCGTGAGCGGAGGCTGGTGGCGAAGTCCACCTCGCCGCGCATCGCGGCCTCGGTCGAGGCCCGTACCTCGGCGCGGCGTCCGGCCTCGTCCGCGAGCAGTTCGATCACCTCGTTGCGGATCAGGGTGGAATCGGCATCGAGGACGATGAGGAAGCGAGCGGTCACCCCTCGAGCGTATCGGGCGCGCAGGATCCTGCGATCACGCGAGTCGGTCGCTGCAGGCGGTCCGCTCCCACCGGCCCGATCACCGGGCGATGAGGATCCCCTTCCCGACCACGGTGATACCGGATTCGGTGATCGTGAAGCCGCGTTCCAGGTCGCGCTCGCGATCCACGCCGACGGTGGCGCCGTCCTCGAGGACGACGTTCTTGTCGAGCACGGCGCGGTGCACCCGGGCGCCCTGCCCGACCTGCACGTGATCCAGGAGCACGGAGTCCGTGATGGTCGACCCGCCCGCGGCCATCGTCCCGACGCTGACGACGCTGCGCTCCAGGTGGGTTCCCGAGAGCACGGAGCCCACCGAGACGATGGAATCGATCGCATTGCCGATGCGGCCGACGGCGTCCCTGACGAACTTCGCGGGCGGCGTGTTCACGCTCTGGGTGCGGATGGGCCACGCCGTGTTGTACAGGTTGAAGATCGGCAGCGTCGAGATCAGGTCCATGTGCGCGTCATAGTACGAGTCGATGGTTCCCACATCGCGCCAGTACGAGCGATCGCGGGGCGAGGAGCCCGGTACTTCGTTCTGCTTCATGTCGTAGTAGCCGGCCTCACCGCGCTCGACGAAGTACGGGATGATGTCCCCGCCCATGTCGTGCCCCGAGCTGACGGACTCGCCGTCGGCCTCGACGGCGGCGATGAGCGCATCCGTGTCGAACACGTAGTTGCCCATCGACACCAGCACCTCGTTCGGAGAGTCCGCCAGCGGTGTGGGCGATGCGGGCTTCTCGAGGAAGTCGCGGATCCGACCGGTCTCGGGATCCGCATCGATGACGCCGAACTGCGACGCCAGGGCGAGCGGCTGGCGGATGCCTGCGACCGTGGCGCGCGCACCGGAGTCGATGTGCGCCTGCACCATCTGCTCGAAGTCCATCCGGTAGACGTGGTCCGCGCCGATCACCACGACGATGTCGGGCTTCTCGTCGTTGATCAGGTTCAGACTCTGCAGGATGGCATCCGCCGAGCCGGAGAACCAGCGCTTGCCCAGCCGCTGCTGAGCGGGCACCGACGCGACGTAGGAATCGAGCAGCCCCGACATCCGCCAGTTCTGCGAGACATGTCGGTCGAGGCTGTGCGACTTGTACTGCGTGAGCACGACGACCTGTCTGAGCCCCGAGTTGATGAGGTTCGAGATGGCGAAATCGATGAGCCTGTACTGACCGCCGAAGGGCACGGCCGGTTTGGCGCGGTCCGCCGTCAGGGGCATCAGACGCTTGCCCTCACCACCGGCGAGGATGATCCCGAATACCTTCTTGGGTGCGGACATGGCTCCACAATAGAGCGCACTCGGTCGGATGTACTACCGTGCACTCATGCGCGTCGACATCATCACCAAGGAGTATCCGCCGGAGACCTACGGTGGTGCGGGAGTCCACGTCGCGGAGCTCGTCCGCGCCCTGCGCGCGCGCGTCGATGTGCAGGTCCGGGCCTTCGGCGCGGACCGCTCCGAGCTCGGTGTGCACGCTTATCGCACGCCCGTCGAGCTCGCGCATGCGAACGCCGCCGTGCAGACCCTGGGCACCGATCTGACGATGGTCGGCGATGTCGCCGGCGCCGACGTCGTGCACAGCCACACCTGGTACGCGAACCTCGCAGGGCATCTCGCCGCGCAACTGCACGGCATCCCGCATGTGCTGACCGCGCACAGTCTGGAGCCGTTGCGGCCCTGGAAGGCCGAGCAGCTCGGGGGCGGGTACGCGATCTCCAGCGGCGTCGAGAGACTCGCCTACGAGAACGCCGCGGCCGTCATCGCCGTCAGCGCGGGAATGCGCGCCGACATCCTGCGCAGCTATCCGCAGGTCGACCCGGCGAGGGTGCGGGTGATCCACAACGGCATCGACGTCGAGCAGTGGCGCCCCGTGCGCGATCCGGAGCTCCTCGCGAGCATCGGCATGGACCCGGCACGACCGTCTGTGGTCTTCGTGGGGAGGATCACCCGGCAGAAGGGGCTGCCCTATCTGCTGCGGGCGGCGCGACTGCTGCCCCCGGACGTGCAGCTGGTGCTGTGCGCGGGGGCACCGGACACCCCGGAGATCATGACGGAGGTGCAGGAGCTGGTGCGCACGCTGCAGCAGACCCGCCAAGGGGTGATCTGGATCGAGCGGATGCTGCCGCGGGAGGAGCTGTCCGCCATCCTGACCGCGGCGACGACCTTCGTGTGCCCGTCGGTGTACGAGCCGCTCGGCATCGTCAACCTCGAGGCGATGGCCTGTGGCGCGGCCGTGGTCGGCACGGGCACGGGCGGGATCCCCGAGGTCGTCGAGGACGGCGTGACGGGTCGGATCGTCCCCATCGAGCAGGTGCAGGACGGCACGGGCACCCCGGTGGACCCGGATCGGTTCGTGGCCGATCTGGCAGCCGGGCTCATCGAGGTCACGGCGGACCCGCATCGTGCGGCGGAGTACGGGGTCGCGGGGCGCGAGCGCGCCAGGGACAGCTTCAGCTGGGCGAGCATCGCCGACACCACGCGCGCGCTGTACGAGGAGCTGGCGGCCTGAGCCGATAGGCTGGACGACATGTCGAGCGCCCTGGAGTTCACCGATGTCGTCGTGCGCCGTGAAGGACGTGAGATCATCGACCACGTCACCTGGCAGGTCTCGGAGGAGCAGCGCTGGGTCGTGCTCGGACCGAACGGTGCGGGCAAGACCACTCTGCTGCAACTGGCCGACACGCTCATGCATCCCACATCGGGCACGGTCGAGATCCTGGGGGAGACCCTCGGCCGCACCGACGTGTTCGAGCTGCGCCCGCGGATCGGCTTCGCCTCCACGGCGATGGCCCGTCGCATCCCGCGGGACGAGACCGTCCTGAACACCGTGATGACGGCGGCATACTCGGTGATGGGCCGCTGGAACGAGGACTACGAGGGCATCGACGAGCGACGCGCCCGCCGCGTGCTGGCCGACTGGCGGCTCGACCACCTCGCCAACCGGCTCTTCGGAACGCTCAGTGACGGGGAGCAGAAGCGCGTGCAGATCGCGCGCGCCGTGATGACGGATCCTGAGCTGCTGCTGCTGGATGAGCCGACCGCGAGTCTGGACCTCGGCTCGCGGGAGGAGCTCCTGCAGCTGCTGAGCGCATACGCTGCGTCCCCGACGACCCCGGCGATGGTCATGGTGACCCACCACGTGGAGGAGATCCCGGTCGGCTTCACCCACGTCCTGCTGCTGCGCGCCGGGGGCGTTGTGGCGATGGGCCCGCTCTCGGAGACGCTCACGGCGGAGTCGCTCACCGAGGCCTTCGGCATGCCGATCTCCCTCACCGCGGCGGGCGGGCGTTACGCCGCGCGCGCCGCGGGGTGATGCCGGGTCCGAGGCGGGTGGCGGAACTGGTAAGATAGATCCTCGGTGCGATCTGCGCCGCAGACTTCCCTCGCTCCTGGCACAATCCAGGGCACCACGTAAGGAACCCCATGAAGACTGACATCCACCCCGCATACCAGGCGGTCGTGTTCCGCGACCTCGGCTCCGGTGAGACCTTCCTCACCCGTTCCACCGTCACCAGTGACCGGACGATCGAGCTGGACGGTGTGGAGTACCCGGTGATCGACGTCGAGATCTCGTCGGCGTCGCACCCGTTCTACACGGGCAAGCAGCGCATCATGGACTCGGCCGGTCGCGTCGAGAAGTTCAACCAGCGCTTCAAGAACTTCGGCGGAGGATCCGCCAAGTAAGCAGCGTCCTCGAAGGCCCCGCCCCGGCGGGGCCTTCGCCGTGTCAGCCGCGGATCGGCCAACTGCCGTCGAGACTCTCGGCCGGGTCGAGACGACCGATGCGGACGAAGTACTCCGTGAGACTCGCCGCCTGATCCCGCGCCCAGGAGATCTGTCGGGTGTGGAGTTCGGCAGCGGTGCTCGGGAGGGAGAACGCCCTGGCCTGCGCGAGCGCCACACGACCGGCGGCGATGGCATCCGCCGATGCTTCGTGCGCGTCGTCCAGCGGCACGGCGTAATGCTCCGCGACCACGCTGAGAGTGCGCTTGCCCCGACGATACCGGTCGTAGGCCTTGTCGATCACGAGGGGGTCGATGATGGGCTGCGGGTCCTCCAGAGCGGGGATGCCGTGGCGCGCAGCCTCGTGTGCGAGCAGGGAGAAATCGTAGGAGGCGTTGTATGCCACGATCGGCATGCCCTGTGCGAACAGGGTGCGCAGCGCTTGGCTGACCTCGCCGACGACCTCTGCGGCGGGCCTGCCGTGCTCCCGTGCGTGCTCGGTCGTGACACCGTGAACGGCGGTGGCGCTGTCGGGGATGGGGACACCCGGGTCGGCCAGCCAGTCGCGCGCGGCGATCTCGCGCCCGTGCCGGTCGAGCACGCCGACGTGCGCGGTGACGATGCGGTCGGCCGCGACGTCGACCCCCGTGGTCTCGAGATCGAACACGCCCACACGTGTGAGCCAGCCGGGGAGCTGTGTAGGGGAGGTCATGTCGACCACCGTAGGGTGGGTCGCCGACATCGCGAGGAGGGCCCGCCGCGATGCCCCTACACTGTGCTGGTGACTGTGACGGTATGGCTCTCGCTCCTGCTGGCATGCACGGTGATCAGCCTGACTCCCGGGGCCGGTGCGATCAACACGATGAGCAACGCGCTCTCGCAGGGGTGGCGGCGTTCATTATGGGGCGTCCTCGGTCAGCAGGCCGCCCTCGTCGTGCACGTCGCGATCGTCGCGGCGGGGGTGGGGCTGCTGGTCGCCCGTTCGCCGCTGCTGTTCGAGATCATCAGGTACGCGGGGGCGGCGTATCTCGTGTTCCTCGGGGTCCGGCTCTTCGCGGCCGGGACGCAGGACCTCGACGCGGTCTCGGCCTCCCGTTCGCGTGAGCACGCGTGGTCGATGTTCCGACGGGGATTCTGGGTCAATCTGCTCAACCCGAAGGCGATCGTGTTCTTCCTCGCCTTCGTCCCGCAGTTCATCCGACTCGAGCACGACGCTCTGCCGCAGTACCTGGTCCTCATCGGCACCGTCGTCGCGGTGGACGTGCTCGTGATGTGGTTCTTCTTCGCCGCCGCGGCCAAGTCGTTCCGGCGCTTCACCCGGAGCACCCACGGTCGGCGCGTGCTCAATCGGATCTTCGGCGTGCTCTTCATCGCGGTGGCAGGGCTGCTGCTGTTCGTGGAATGAGGAGGATCCCGCGTCCGCTCGTTCCTCCTGCACATGTCGGCATCGCTCCGAGCTGTCCACAGGCCACGTGAACCGCGACCGTCGCGACGCGGTCGACGTGCAGGCTGTACTGATCCGGGACGGTCCCGGCGACCAAGGAGCAGGACATGAGCATCACCAACGACACCCTGACCATCGCGGGCAACATCGGCAACGATCCGGTCAGGAACGAGACGAGAACCGGCAAGCCCGTCATCAACTTCCGGGTGGGTTCCTCATCCGGATACTTCGATCAGCGCACCGGTGCGTGGGTCGACGGCGGCACCAATTGGTACGCGGTGGCCGCGTATGGGGCTCTCGCCGAGCATGCGAAGGCCTCCCTGCACCGTGGCGACCCGGTGATCGTCTCCGGCCGGCTCAAGGTGCGGGAGTGGGAGGCGAACGGCAGGAAGGGCATCGATGTGGAGATCGTCGCGGATGCCATCGGCCATGACCTCAACAGGGGCACCAGCGCCTTCGCGCGTCGTGCGCGGGCATCGGCCCCGCAGTCCCCGGCCGATGTCGGCTCGGAGAGGGGTGGCGCACCGACGGCAGCGGCACCGGAGGCGGAGGAGCCGGCCGCACAGGATGAGGATGCCTGGCGGGCGGCGGGCCTCGTCGACCCGACGACGCTCACCGGCCCGACGGATGCCCAGGCGGAGGCCGGGGAGCGGGAGGTCGACGGGGCTGAGGAGGACCTCTCCTTCGCGTGAGCGAGTGATCCGTCCCGGGGACGGCCGGTCGGAGGCCTCCGTGCGCTTAGACTTCTGAGCGTGCATCCGAGACCGTCCGTTCCCGCAGGCCGCGGGCGTGCTGTTGCGACCGCCTGCGGGATCCTGGTCGGCATCGCGCTGCTGAGCGCCTGCACGGGATCTCCCGCCCCCGGGCCCGCGGTGTCGGAACCCGCGCACACGGCGACGTCCATCCCGGCCACGCCGCCTTCGCGGGACACCGCGCCCGAACTGAAGCCGTCCGGATCGGCGACGGAGAATCTGCCGCTGTTCTCCGCGGTCGTCGCACGAGTCTGGGCCTCTGACGACCGCGACCACGGCCGCGCATATGTCGACGCACTCGTCGATGCAGGCTTCGAAAGGGATCGGATGCAGGTGACCGCCGATCAGAGCACGGTCCAGCGCGCGGCTGAGAGCATGCAGTTCTCCGTGGCCTGGGGCGACGAGGAGTGCCTGGTCGGGCAGGTGGGGCCGTCGACGGGGGAGCCCGTCACCACGGTCATGCCGCAGCTGGCCGACGGTCGGTGCCTGGTCGGAGACACGCGCCCCATCGACTGGTGATCTGCCATCCGGCACCGACCCGTGCACGACTCCGGCACCGACCCGTGCACGACTCCGGCACCGACCCGTGCACGACTCCGGCACCGACCCGCGCACGCGGAATCACCGGTCGAAGGCGGGTAGGCTGGTGAGTCGGCTCTTCGGAGCCGTTTCGCGTGCCCGCTGACTGAAGGAGACCTGCTTCGTGGCCGAGTACATCTATTCCATGGTGCGAGCCCGCAAGGCCGTGGGCGACAAGCTCATTCTCGACGACGTCACCATGGCGTTCCTGCCCGGTGCGAAGATCGGCATGGTCGGGCCCAACGGCGCGGGGAAGTCCACGATCCTCAAGATCATGGCGGGCCTGGACACGCCGTCCAACGGTGAGGCGAAGCTCACGCCCGGCTTCTCCGTGGGCATCCTCATGCAGGAACCCGAGCTCGACGAGTCCAAGACCGTGCTGGAGAACATCCAGGACGGGGTGGCCATCAAGGCGAAGGTCGACCGGTTCAACGAGATCTCGGCCCTCATGGCCGACCCCGATGCCGACTTCGACACACTGCTTGCGGAGATGGGTGTACTGCAGGAGGAGATCGACGCCGCCGATGGCTGGGACCTGGACTCCCAGCTCGAGCAGGCCATGGACGCGCTGCGCACACCGCCGGGGGATGCCGCGATCGCGCCGCTGTCCGGCGGTGAGAAGCGTCGCGTCGCATTGGCGAAGCTCCTGCTGCAGAAACCCGATCTGCTGCTGCTGGACGAGCCCACCAACCACCTGGACGCGGAGAGCGTGCTGTGGCTGGAGCAGCATCTCAAGGACTACAAGGGCGCCGTGATCGCCATCACGCACGACCGGTACTTCCTCGATCACGTCGCCGAATGGATCGCCGAGGTCGACCGCGGGCGCCTGCTGGGCTACGAGGGCAACTACTCCACCTACCTGGAGCAGAAGGCCGAGCGCCTGGAGATCCAGGGCAAGAAGGACGCCAAGCTCGCCAAGCGGCTCAAGGACGAGCTGGAGTGGGTGCGGTCCAGCGCCAAGGGGCGCCAGACCAAGTCCAAGGCGCGTCTCGCCCGATACGAGGAGATGGCGGCCGAGGCAGAGCGCACGAGGAAGCTGGACTTCGAGGAGATCCAGATCCCCGCCGGCCCACGACTGGGCTCCATCGTCATCGAAGCGAAGAATCTGCAGAAGGGCTTCGGGGATCGGAAGCTCATCGACGGTCTGAGCTTCAGCCTTCCGCCGAACGGCATCGTCGGCGTGATCGGCCCCAACGGGGTCGGCAAGACCACGCTGTTCAAGACCATCGTGGGCCTGGAACCGCTGGACGGCGGCGATCTGAAGATCGGCGAGACCGTCAAGATCAGCTACGTCGACCAGACCCGGGCCAACATCGATCCGGACAAGACGCTGTGGGAGGTCGTCTCCGACGGGCTCGACTTCATCACGGTCGGCAAGACGGAGATCCCCTCGCGCGCCTACGTGTCGAAGTTCGGCTTCAAGGGACCGGACCAGCAGAAGAAGGCCGGTGTCCTCTCCGGCGGGGAGCGCAACAGGCTGAACCTCGCCCTCACGCTCAAGGAGGGCGGCAACCTGCTGCTGTTGGACGAACCGACCAACGATCTGGACGTGGAGACGCTCAGCTCCTTGGAGAACGCTCTGCTGGAGTTCCCCGGCTGCGCCGTGGTCATCACGCACGACCGCTGGTTCCTGGACCGCATCGCCACGCATATCCTCGCCTACGAGGGCACCGACGAGAATCCCTCCCAGTGGCACTGGTTCGAGGGGAACTTCGAGGCGTACGAGAAGAACAAGATCGAGCGCCTCGGCCCGGAGGCGGCACGCCCGCACCGGACGACGCACCGCAGGCTCACCCGCGACTGATCCCTCGCTCCTCCGGGCGCCGCCGTGCGGAGCCCGGAGGAGCGAGGGCACGTCCTCACAGGAGTTCATGACGATGTCGACATCCTCATCGGAGCGCGTGCTGGCAGACGGACGCCTGCACGTGCCCATTCAGCTGCGCTGGGGCGATCTCGACGCGTTCAACCACGTCAACAACACCGCGATGCTCAAGCTCCTCGAGGAGGCGCGCGTGCGGGCGTTCTGGAAGCCCGCGCCGGGGGAGAGCGCGCCGGAGACGGCGATCCTCGACTCCGGTCTGTCCTCCGGGGTGCTCACGCTCATCTCCCGGCAGGAGATCGAGTACCTCGCCCCGGTGCCGTACCAGCGGCATCCGCTGGACATCCAGATGTGGTTCGGCAAGCTCGGCGGATCCAGCGTCGAGATCTGCTACGAAGTGCGGACGGATCCGGCCGCCGAACAGCAGGCGCTGTATGCGCGGGCGACGACGGTGATGGTGCTGGTGGATGCAGCCTCCGGAAGTCCGGTCCGGCTCACTCCGCCGATGCGGGCATCCTGGACGCCTCTTGTGGGCGAGCCGTTGCAGCACCGGCATCGCTGAGGCCTGCGGTCCTCACAGCTCCGGGACGCGCACCATGATCTCCTGTGCGACGGTGGCCAGCAGCGTGCCGTCCCGGCTGTAGACGCGGCCTTGCCCCAGACCGCGTCCGCCGCGGGCGCTGGGGGAGTGCTGCACGTACAGCATCCACTCGTCCGCGCGTCCGAACCGGTGCCACCACATCGCGTGGTCGAGACTGGCGACCTTCAGCCCCGGCGTCTGCCAGGTGATGCCGTGACGACGGAGGATGGACTCCTGGATGGTCATGTCGCTGAGGTAGGCGAGGGCGGCCCGGTGCAATCGCGGGTCGTCGGGAAGGGGGGAGCGCATGCGCATCCACACCGCCTGCTGCGGGACGCGCTCGCCCGCGACCTCGAGATGCAGCGCGCCGGTCACGTGCCGGATGTCCGCCGAGCGCTCCGCCAGCAGACGACCGGTGCCGGTGGGGACGGCGCCGATGAGCTCGTCATCGGAGGGGAGCGACTCCGGAGCGGGCACGTCGTCGGGCATCGCCTGGGCGTGCTCCACACCCGGATCCTCATCCTGGAACGATGAGATCATCGAGAAGATCGGCACGCCGCCCTGATACGCCTGCACGCGGCGCGTGGAGAACGATCGCCCGTCGTGGATGCGGTCGACCGCGAAGGTGATGCCCGCGGTGGCGTCCCCGGGGCGCAGGAAGTAGCCGTGCATGGAATGGGCGATCCGCTCCTCGGGGAGAGTGCGCTCGGCGGCGACGAGCGACTGCGCGAGCACCTGCCCGCCGTACACGCGGCCGGTGGGCATCGGATGGGAGATGCCGGTGAAGATGTCCTCGGTGGTGCGCGCCTCCGAGGCATCCAGATCCAGCACCCTGAGGAGGTTCCGGACGGATCGATCAGCGCTGTTCTGGGCGGTCACCTCATCAGTCTAGAAGCACGCCGGGGCAGAGACGGATGCACGGCGGGGGACGAGCATCCGAGCCATGCGCCTGGGAACGGGGATAGCGTGGAGGGGATGACCAGACCTCTCGTCCTCGCCGACGCCGAGACCGCGCGCGACGTGCTGACCTTCTCCGGCCGCGCCCAGCAGTCCGGGGCGGACGGCGTGCGCCTCCAGGCCGTTGACGGCGTGCTGGTGCTCACCTCCGCGGCACTCGCCCCTCAGGGCCTGTTCGACCAGACCCCCACGATCCTCGCCATGCGCATCGTGCGCGCCGATCCCGAGCTGAGCTGCGACATCGTCGTCGATGCGCTGACGGCGGGCGCCCAGGAGAACGAGCTGGTGCTTCCCGACACCGGTCGTGCGCCGGCCTGGGCGGGCGTCGCGCCCCCGCGGTCGGGCTGGCGACATGTCTCGGATCTTTCGGCCGGTGCGCTCTCCGAGCGCGCGCAGTGGGGCATCTCCGCGGTTGCACACGGCAGCCCGGAGGGCTCGGGGGAGGATGCGGTGCGCGCACTGCGCGCGAGGATCTGGGGCGAACCGGATGAGGATCTGGGCGGTCTGCCCCGAGGCGTCGCCTTCGCCGCTCACGCGTTCGGGTTCCTGTCCGGGGGAGAGCAGGTTCGCGTCACGGTGTCGGGCCGCTGGACGCGTCTCGCGCTGGCACGCGGACACGTCCTCAGCCGCGGGCCCGCGGTGGTGGGGCTCACACCCGTGCGACGCACGGGCCCTGCGCCGGATCAGGGCTGAGACGAGTCCGCCTCGCTGCCGGACGACGGCCCGCGCGGCGGGTTCTTCAACGAGGACGGCCGGTTGCGCTGGTGATGCCGGCGGCGGCGCGCCCCGCTTGCCGGCCGGAGAACAGGCATCCGCCGAGGAAGGTGCCCTCCAGAGCCCGGTAGCCGTGCACGCCGCCGCCCCCGAACCCGCTCGCCTCGCCGGCCGCGTACAGCCCTGGAACCGGTGCACCCGCCGCGTCCAGCGCCCGTCCGTCGAGGTCCGTCTGGATGCCGCCCAGCGACTTCCTGGTCAGCACGTGCAGCTTCACGGCGATCATCGGCCCCGCCGACGGGTCCTGCAGCCTGTGCGGGGCGGCGGTGCGGATGAGTCGGTCGCCCCGGTAGGCGCGCATCGAGCGCAGCATCGACAGCTGCGCGTCCTTGGTGAACTCATTGCCCACCTCCCTGTCCCGCGCCAGCACCTCCTGCCTGGCACGCTCGACATCGAGCGCGTCACCGCCGGGCATCCGCGCCATCCTCTCCAGGAGGGACTCGAGATCGTCCTCCACGATGAAGTCCTCGCCCTCGTCGAGGAACGCCTGCACGGGGCCCGTGGGGCCCTTCGCCAGTCGGGACTTCACCAGCAGCTTCACGTCCTTGCCCGTCAGATCCGGGTTCTGCTCGCTGCCGGAGAGGGCGAACTCCTTCTCCACGATCTTCAGTGAGGTGATGAACCAGGAGTGATCGTGTCCGGTGGTGCGCAGGTGGGCGAGGGTCCCCAGCGTGTCGAAGCCGGGGTACAGCGGCACGGGCAGGCGGCGTCCTGTGGCGTCCAGCCACAGCGAGGACGGCCCGGGCAGGATCCGGATGCCGTGCGCCGGCCACACCGGGTCCCAGTTCGTGATCCCCTCGACGTAGTGCCACATCCGGTCGCCGTTGATCAGACGCGCCCCCGCCGCCTCGGCGACCGCGTGCATCGAGCCGTCGACGTAGGCCGGAACACCCGTGAGCATGTGCTGGGGCGGGGTGCCCAACCGCTCCGGCCAGGCGGCGCGCACCAGATCGTGGTTGCCGCCGATCCCGCCGGAGGCCACGATCGTCGCCTCCGCCCTGATCTCGAAGTCCGCCACGACCTCTCGCGACGAGGAGCTCCCGCGGGGTTCGGCGCTGTCCGCCAGCATGTCGCCCCGGGCCCCGGTCACCGTGCCCGCGTCCACGAGCAGCTCCGTGACCCGATGCCGGGGGAGGACCGTCGCGCGGCCCTCGGACTCCGCCTGCTCGACGGCGGAGATGAACGGTGCGACGATGCCGGGACCAGTGCCCCACGTGATGTGGAAGCGCGGGACGGAGTTCCCCGGGCCGATGGCACCGCTGCCGCCGCGCTCGGCCCAGCCCACCACCGGGAAGAAGCCGACCCCGCGCTCGCGCAGCCAGCTGCGCTTCTCGCCGGCGGCGAACTCCAGGTAGGCCGTCGCCCAGCGTCGCGGCCACTCGTCCTCGGGCCGGTCGAATCCGGCGTTGCCGAACCAGTCCTGCGTCGCCAGCTCCAACGAGTCGTGGATGCCCATCCGGCGCTGCTCGGGGGAATCGACGAGGAACAGGCCCCCGAACGACCACCAGGCCTGTCCGCCGAGGTTCGAGCGCGGCTCCTGGTCGATGATCGTCACGCGTCGGCCTGCCGTCAGAGCCTCCCCGGCCGCGACGAGGCCGGACAGGCCCCAGCCGATGATGAGCACGTCCGTGTCGTGGGTGCGGGATGCCATGGTGACTCCTTCGTCGATGGGGATGGGTGATGCGTGCGGGCCGCTACGAGGTCAACCCCAGATCCGGGCGATGCGCGCGGCTCGGCCCGATCTCCGGGGTGGGCTCGAAGGTGTTCACGAGCATGTGCGCGGCGCGCTCGAGGTAGTCCCAGAACGCCGCATCGTGCATGGGGGACAGCTGCACGTCGTCCAGTGCCGTGCGCATGTGCGTGAGCCATCTGTCGCGGGCGTCGGGGTTGATGTGGAAGGCCTGATGCCGCAGCATCAGGCGCGGGTGCCCGCGCTTGTCCATGTACGTCGTCGGACCACCCCAGTACTGCTCGAGGAACATCGTCAGGCGCTCCGCTGCGGGGCCGAGGTCCTCCTCGGGGTACATGGGCTTGAGGACCGGGTCGAGGGCGACCTCCTGATAGAACACGTCGACCATGCGCTTGATGGTGTCGTGTCCGCCGATCTCGTCGTAGAACGTCATCTCTCCTCGTCTTCCTTGCTGTCGCCACCCGACCTCTTGCGCCTCCAGATGCCGTGCTCGGTGGGCCGGGGCAGTCCGGTGACCGGGTTCGGCCGGGTGCGCGGCGGGTTGGCGCCCCGCACGCGTCTGGCGCCGTCGAGGCCGGACGGGGTGACGGAGGTCATCCGCGGGATCAGCACGTCCTTGTCGGTGAGCGCGATGCGAAGCCTGCTGCGAAGCTCCTGGGCGACGTCGTCCATGGCGTTGGCGCGCGTCTTCATGACCACGCGCACGACGAGAGCATCACCGTCGATCGACTCCAGACCCCACACCTCCGGCCGCTCGATGATGCGGGTGCGCCACTTGGGGTCCGTCGCCAGCGCCTGCGCGGTCTCCATCATGGTCGACTCCACGAGCTCCAGGTCCGCGTCGGGCAGCACGCCCAGGTCTATGATGGCTCGCGCCCAGCCCTGCGACATGTTGCCGATGCGCGTCACCTCCCCGTTGCGCACATACCACAGGGTCCCGTTCACGTCGCGCACTTGCGTGATGCGGACGCTGACGTACTCGACGACCCCGGAGGCCAGTCCCAGATCGACGACGTCGCCGATGCCGATCTGATCTTCGGCGACGAGGAAGATGCCGTTGAGCACGTCCTTGACGATGTTCTGCGCGCCGAAGCCGAGGCCCGCGCCGACGGCCGCCGTGAGCAGGGTCAGCGAACCGAGCAGGCTGCTGTCGACGGTGTTGACGATGAGGATGAGCGCGACGACGACGAGCATCACGTTGATGATGTTCTGCAGGATCGAGCCGAGGGTCCGAGTGCGCTGGACGAGACGCATGTCCGCCAGCGGGGAGCGCTCCAGCGCCTGCGTGTCCTCGACGTTGGCCTTGACCTTCGCGCGGTTCACGATCCGCTGCACGATGCGGCGGACCACGATGCGCAGGACGAAGGCGATCGCCACGCACGCGACGATGATGACGGCGACGCTGATCGCCTTGCCGCCGATGGCGACGAGCACGGACAGCACGTCGCCCCACAGACCCGGGTCGGATGCGGGGCCGTCGGCCGCGGCGGGGAAGACGTTCATCACTGCGATGTTACCGAGTGGCGGGCCGCGCGGACTCGGCTCGGCCCGGTGCACTCAGTCCTCCGCGTCGCGGGACTGGGCGGCCAGAGCACGCTCGACGTCGGCGAGGTTCTCGTGCACGAGACGACGCAGCGCGGGTGCCGCTTCCTGATTGGAGGACAGCCATGCCCGCGTCGCATCCCGCAGCTCCACACTCGCGAGCGAGCGCGGGTACAGCCCCACGATCAGGTAATCGGCGATCTGGTAGGTGCGGCCCTCCCAGATCGGCACGAGCATGTCGAAGTACTTCTCGATGTACTCGCCCAGCACGTTCACGCTCGAAGGGTGCACGAAGCCGAGCGCCGTGGAGCGCACGATGGTGTTGGGGAGGTCGGCGTTGTCGATCAGCGACGCCCAGGCGAGGCGCTTCGCTTCGGCATCGGGAAGCGCGGCGCGCGCCTGCGCGGCGAACTCCGCGCCCTTGGAGGTGTTGTCGTTCACCAGGGCTGCATCGATCGCGGCGGCGTCGGTGGCGCCGGCTGCCGCGAGACCGACCAGCAGCGTCCAGGACAGGTCGGCGTCGATCTCCAGACCCGGCAGTGTCTCCTCACCGGAGCGCAGACGCCCGACGATACCCGCGTGCTCGGCGGTGACGAGCGTGTTCGCGAAGGCCGTCACGAGCTGAAGCTGACTGTCGCTGCCGGATTCGGCCTGCTGCGCGAGCGCCCACAGGCCGTCGGCGACCTTCTCCCGGGCGGCGGTGCGGTCGGCGGGGGCGACGTAGGAAGAAGCCGCCAGCAGCAGCTGGGACAGGGTCGTCCGCACGGTCGTCGACTCGGTCTCGCGCCCGATGTTGCCCAGCACGAGATCGATGTAGTCGGATGCCGCGCTCTCGGCATCGCGAGTCTGGTCCCAGGCGGCTCCCCACACGAGCGAGCGCGCCAGCGGGTCACTGATGTCGGACAGATGCTCGATGGCGGTGGCGAGCGATCGGTCGTCCAGACGGATCTTCGCGTAGGCGAGGTCCTTGTCGTTGAGCAGCACCATGTCGGGGCGCTGCAGGCCCTGCAGAGCCGGGATCTCGGTGCGATCGCCGTCCACGTCGACCTCGACATGATGCGTGCGCACCAGCGCGTCGCCGTCGAGGTTGTAGAACCCGATGCCCAGCCGGTGCGGGCGGATCGTCGGGTAGTCGGCAGGAGCGGTCTGCGTGACGGCGAAGCGGGTGATGGTGCCGGCCGTGTCCTCGGCGATGACGGGCGCGAGCGTGTTGACGCCCGCCGTCTCCAGCCACTTCCTCGCCCAGGTGCTCAGCTCGCGACCGCTGGTGGATTCGAGCTCGGTGAGCAGATCGCCGAGCTCGGTGTTGCCCCATGCGTGCTTCCGGAAGTACTGCGAGACGCCCGCGAAGAACGCATCGATGCCCACCCACGCGGCGAGCTGTTTGAGCACCGAGCCGCCCTTGGCGTACGTGATGCCGTCGAAGTTGACCTGCACGTCCTCGAGGTCGTTGATCTCGGCGACGATGGGATGGGTGGAGGGCAGCTGATCCTGACGGTACGCCCAGGTCTTCTCCATGGCGGCGAAGGTCGTCCACGCTTGGGACCATTCGGTGGCCTCGGCGGTGGCGATCGTGGAGGCCCATTCGGCGAACGACTCGTTCAACCACAGGTCGTTCCACCACTTCATCGTGACCAGGTCGCCGAACCACATGTGCGCGAGCTCGTGCAGGATCGTGACGACGCGGCGCTCCTTGACGGCGTCCGTCACCTTGCTGCGGAAGACGTAGGTCTCGGTGAACGTGACCGCGCCGGCGTTCTCCATGGCGCCGGCGTTGAACTCCGGGACGAACAGCTGGTCGTACTTGGCGAACGGGTAGGGCACGCCGAACTTCGATTCGTAGTATGCGAATCCCTCGCGCGTCTTGTCGAAGATGTAGTCGGCGTCCAGGTGCTCCCACAGACTCCTGCGGCCGTAGACGCCGAGCGGGATGATCCGTCCGGAGGCGCTCGTGAGCTCGGAGAACGTCGACTCGTACGGGCCGGCGATCAGCGCGGTGATGTACGAGGAGATGCGCGGAGTGGGCTCGAACCCCCACGTGGCGGTGTCGCCCTCGTCGTGCAGGATCGGCTCGGGCGTCGGCGAGTTCGACACGACCGTCCACCGCGCGGGTGCCGTGACGGTGAACTGGAACGTGGCCTTCAGGTCCGGCTGCTCGAACACGGCGAACATGCGGCGCGAGTCCGGAACCTCGAACTGCGAGTACAGGTAGACCTCGTCGTCCACGGGGTCGACGAAACGGTGCAGGCCCTCGCCGGTGTTGGTGTAGAGGCAGTCGGCGTCGACGATCAGGACGTTCTCGGTCTGCAGGCCGTTCAGTGCGATCCGCGAGTCGCGGAAGGCCTCGTTCGGGTCGATCTGCTCTCCGTTGAGCGAGATCTCGCGCACCTCGCGCGCGATGAGGTCGATGAAGGTCGAGCCCCCGGGCGCGGCGGAGAAGCGCACGACGCTCCGAGAGCCGAACACCTCCGGACCCTTGGTGAGGTCGAGCGAGACCTCGTAGGACTGCGTGTCGATGACGGCGCGCCGCTCCTGCGCTTCGTGACGGGTGAGGTTTTCTCCTGGCACAGCTGATTCTCCCAGTGGTGAGGGGTGTCATCCCGCGTCGGTGCGGCTGGCGCCGACGACGACCATGACAGCCTACGCCAGGCTCCGCTCCGTGTGGACGGCTCCGCGCCGGTTCATAGCCTGGGGTGGGAAAATGGGGGCCGTGACCCCGATTGACACGGATGCCGTTCCACACGCCTCTTCCGCCGCATCCGGAGGTGACGCATTCATCCTCGAACCCGTCGCGTACGACGGGATCCTGCTGGCCGGATTCGGCGGGCCCGAGGGCCAGGACGAGGTCATCCCGTTCCTGCGCAACGTCACCAGGGGCAGGGGCATCCCGGATGAGAGGCTCGAGGACGTCGCGCACCATTACCGTCATTTCGGTGGGATCAGCCCCATCAACGGGCAGAACCGTGCGCTGAAGGCGGCGCTGGAGGCCGAACTCGCCGCGCGCTCCATCGACCTGCCGGTGTACTGGGGCAACCGCAACTGGGCGCCCTATCTGGAGGACGCGGTCGCGGAGGCGGCGGCCAACGACGACACGACGCTGCTGGCCTTCGCCACGAGCGCATACAGCTCGTTCTCCAGCTGCCGCCAGTATCGCGAGGACTTCGCGCGGGTGCTGGACGGCACCCCCTACGACGGCGTGGTGACCATCGACAAGATCCGCCCCTTCTACGACCATCCCGGTTTCGTGCAGACGTTCATCGAGGGCGTCCATGACGCGGTCGCCGGGTTCATCGGAGACGGGATCCCCGCCGATGCCGTGCAGGTGCTGTTCTCCACGCACAGCATCCCGACCGCCGACGCCGAGCGGTCGGGGCCGCGGGACGTCGACTGGGGCGAGGGCGGGGCGTACGCCGCGCAGCATCGGGCCGTCGCGGCGTGGGTGATGGACCGCGTCGCGCAGCTGCTGCCTGCCGCGGCCTCCGTGCCGTGGGAGCTCGTGTACCAGTCGCGGTCCGGCCCCGCGTCGCAGCCCTGGCTGGAACCGGACGTCTGCGACGTCATCGCCGAGCTTTCCGGTCGAGGTCGTCAAGCGGTGGTCGTCGTTCCGGTCGGCTTCATGAGCGACCACATGGAGGTGCTCTGGGACCTGGACACCGAGGCGGCCGAGGCCGCCGCCGACGCCGGTCTGCGGTTCGTGCGGACGCCGACCCCGGGCGTGTCGCCCGCGTTCGTGTCCGGCATCGTCGATCTCATCCAGGAGCGCCTGGAGGGGCGACCGAACGAGGACCGGACCCGGGTCGCGTCCGTGGGCGGATCGTTCGACGTCTGCCGTCCCGGATGCTGCGAGAACGTGCGGGCCGGTTTCAAGCGCGCGGCTGCCGGTATCGCCCCGTAGCCTTCGGCATCGGCGACCGGAGCTCAAATAGGATGGGCACCATGCGCATCCATATCGCCACCGATCACGCCGGTCTCGACTTCTCCACCAGACTGCAGGAGCACCTGCGCTCCGCGGGGCACGAGGTGACCGACCACGGTCCCGTGGCGTACGACGCTCTGGACGACTACCCGGCCTTCTGCATCCGCGCAGCACAGGCCGTCGTGGCCGACCAGGCTGCCGGCATCGAGGCTCTGGGGGTCGTCTTCGGCGGCTCCGGGAACGGTGAGCAGATCGCCGCGAACAAGGTGCACGGCATCCGGGCGGCGCTGGTGTGGAACACCTCGACGGCGCAGCTCGCACGGGAGCACAACGATGCCAACGTGATCTCGATCGGTGCTCGGCAGCACACCTTCGAGGAGGTGACGTCGCTGATCGACGCGTTCATCGCGACGCCGTTCTCCGGAGAGGAGCGCCACGTGCGACGCATCGCCCAGATCGCCGATTTCGAGCGGGACGGCACGCTGCTCCCGGACCCGCGCGCCTGAGATGCCCGAGGGGCATTCCGTCCACCGCATCGCGCGGCAGTTCGATCGGAACTTCGTCGGGCGGCGAGTGAGCGCGTCCAGCCCGCAGGGGCGGTTCGCCGAGGGCGCCGCGGTGCTCGAGGGGCGCGAACTCGTGCAGGCGATGGCCGTCGGCAAGCAGATGTTCCTCGAGTTCGAGGAGGAGACCTGGCTGCGGGTGCATCTGGGACTGTACGGGGCGTGGGACTTCGCGGGGGAGATCCTCGTCGATCCGACGATCGCCTCCGCCAACGGCCGGATGGGGCAGACCAATCAGCGCGGCACGGAGCTGGCGGAGCCCATCCTCGACGGCGGTGGGGAGAACTCGTTGACCTCGATCGGGGCGCCCCGGAGAGCGCGCGTGCACGTGCGGATGTCGGAGCAGACCAAGGGGCTCGCCGATGAGGGCGCGGAGTGGCCGCCGCCCGTCGTCGGCCAGGTGCGCCTGAGGCTGCTGACGGCGTCGACCTGCGCGGATCTGCGGGGACCGACAGCCTGCACGCTGCAGACCCCCGACGAGATGGCGGCGACCGTGGCGAAGCTCGGTCCGGACCCGCTCGTCGGCGATCCCGCCGAGGGCGAAGAGCGATTCGTGCGGGTCGTGCTGCGCAAGCCCACTCCCATCGCGCTGCTGCTGATGGACCAGGCGGTCGTCAGCGGGATCGGGAACGTGTACCGGGCGGAGATGCTCTTCCGCGCACGGCTGAACCCGCACACACCGGGCCGACAGCTGCCCGAGGAGACGGCGCGGGAGCTGTGGCGCGACTGGGAGCGGCTGCTGGCGATCGGCGTCGAAACCGGTCAGATGATGACGATGGATGACCTCGCGCCCGAGCAGTACCGGGCCGCGATGGCCAACCGGGACGACCGGCACTGGGTGTACCATCGCGCCAGCCTGCCCTGTCGCGTGTGCGGCACGGAGATCGTGCTGGAGGAGATCGGCGCCCGCAAGCTGTACTGGTGCCCGTCCTGCCAGCGCTGAGGGGGCGGGAACCCATCTAATCTGGTCACATGCGCCAGAACCCGAGCTTCGCCATGACCGATCTCGTGGAGATCCGCCGCGTCATCTCGCAGAACCCGTGGGCGACGCCCGTCGCGACGGGGGGCGACGGGTCTGATCGTCTCGCACGACACGGTGCCGCTGGACCCCGTCCGAGACGACCTGACGATCGTCGGCCGGAGTCGGGCACCGTGGGGTTCCGGAGGACGCCCTCTCGCGTGTCCGCCAGGCGCAAGCTCGGTCAGAACAAGCCCGACGATGTGGTGGAGAGCGTGACCGCGGAGCTCGATGGCGGAGGGGAGTACGCGAATCCGGGCCCGGCCGCGGAGACGCGCCGCGCCCATGAGACCCGGCCGGCGCATCGCCGATGACGGGGGACCTGCTGATCCGGACGGTGCGGGTCGCGGGGCCGGGCCGGGAGCTGCTGCCCACGGCGGACCCCATCGACATCCTGATCATCGGTGGGCGGATCGCCGACATCGCCCCCGCGGGCGTGATGCGAACGACGGTCGAGGCCCTCGATGGCGACGGCCCTTGGGTGAGCCCCGGGCTGTGGGACCACCATGTGCACACCGTGCAGTGGGCGCTGCACGCGCAGCGGGTGCCGCTCGGCGGCGCCGCGAGCGCCGCCGAGGCGGTGCGGATGATGGCGGACGTCGCGCCGCTGCCGGACGGTCGCGTCATCGGAGCAGGGTTCCGCGACGGCCTGTGGCCGGATCGGCCCACCCGGGCTCTGCTGGACTCCACCACCGGCGAACGGCCCGCCTACCTCATCAACGCCGATGTGCACAGCGCGTGGCTGAACTCCGCGGCGCTGCGCAGGGAGGGCTTCGACGGGGCTGACGACGACGGCATGCTGCGGGAGGAGGACGCCTTCGAGATCTCCCGGCGTCTGAACGCCGCCGACACGTCCACGGCCGACGCCGCGGTGCGCGCCGCCGCACGGCGCGCCGCGGCGCGCGGCATCACGGGCCTGGTCGACTTCGACATGTCGTGGAACGCCGACGCCTGGCGGCGCCGAGCGGATGCCGGGTTCGATACCCACCGGGTGGAGTTCGCGATCTATCCGGACGGGCTGCAGCGCGCCGTCGACGAGGGTCTGCGCAGCGGCGCCGAGCTGCCCGGCACAGCGGGCCTCGTGCATGTCGGACCGCTCAAGCTCATCACCGACGGCTCGCTCGGCACGCGCACGGCCGCCTGCACGCAGGCGTACGCCGCGGACCCGGGGAACTTCGGTGTCCTGACCATCGAGCAGCCGCGGCTGCGGGAACTCCTCCTCCGCGCCGCCGCTGCGGGGATCGATGCGGCCGTGCACGCCATCGGCGATCGCGCCGTGGCATCCGCGCTGGACGCCTTCGCGCTCACAGGGGCGCGCGGGACCGTCGAGCATGCACAGCTCGTGCGGCACGCGGATCTCGCCCGCTTCGCGCGACTGGGGATCGCGGCCAGTGTGCAACCGGTGCATGCCGTGGATGACCGGGATCTGGCCGATGATCTCTGGCGGCATCAGCCGGCGATCGCCTACCCGCTGGCGACGCTGCTGGGAGCGGGCATCGCCGTGCGGTTCGGCTCTGATGCCCCCGTGGCGCGGCTGGATCCGTGGGAGGCGATCAGTGCCGCCGTGCACCGCAGCGACGACCGGCGCGAGCCCTGGCATCCGGAGGAGCGTATCTCGGTCGACGCGGCGCTGCGGGCCTCCAGCAGGCATGGCTCGGCATCCGTCGCAGTGGGCGCCGTCGCGGACCTCGTGCTGTGCGGTGCGAGCCCGCATACGGCGGACCCCGACACGCTGCGCCGGATGCCGGTCGTCGCGACCGTGCTCGGCGGGCGCATCACGCATGTCGGGGGATGACGGCCGTGAGGCGGGGCGCCGCGAAGGCGCCCCGGGCGCGGATCAGGCGGCGATGTGCGAGACGAGGAACCAGCGGTCCTTCTCGAGACCACGCTGGATCTCGATCGCGACGTCCTGACTGGTCAGGTCGACGGCGTCGAGGCCCTCGACGGCGGCCTTCACATCCGCGATGATTGCGTCAAGGTCGGAGATGACGGCGCGGACGAGCTCGTCGGACTGCGCGAAGCCGGCGGGGACGGCGGTGGCGCCGACCTTGTCCGCGATGGTGTCGATACGGGAGTCGACGGGCAGTCCGAGAGCGACGATGCGCTCTGCGGCGGCGTCTGCGAAGTCGGCGGCATGCGCGACGATCGTGTCCAGCAACTCGTGCACGCCCACGAAGTTCGCACCGCGCACGTGCCAGTGCGCCTGCTTGCCGTTCACGGTGAGGGCCTCCAGCCCCAGGACGACGGGGGAGAGGAACTGCGCCGTCGCGGCGGCGACGGTCGGGTCGACGGCGGTGGCGGGAACGGTCTGTGCCTTGCTCATGAAAACCTCCGGTGTGTGCTCAGCCGGATCTGCCTGTGCAGCGGGTCCGCTTGTGTCAACGCTACTGCGCGCAGGACATTCCGCAAGCAAGCGAAGGCAACGCTAACCATGTCGCGGATGCCTTCGATCCCGCTGCCCGCGATCCCGCTGGCCGGGCGGTAGTCTCGGCCGTATGAGCATCGCACAGACGGCATCCGTCATCGCCCTCCCCGGCATGTCCCCCTCCGTCGCCGAGGACGCCTTCGTCGCCGACGGGGCGCGCATCGTCGGCGACGTCGCACTGGGACCGCGTTCGAGCGTCTGGTACAACGCTGTGCTGCGCGGGGACTCGGCTCCCATCCTGCTGGGCGCCGGCAGCAATGTGCAGGACAACGTGTCCGTGCACGTCGACAGCGGGCACGGCGTGCGAATCGGCGAGCGCGTCTCGATCGGGCACAATGCGGTCGTGCACGGCTGCACCATCGGCGACGGATCCCTCATCGGGATGGGTGCCGTCGTGCTCAGCGGTGCGGTGATCGGCCGGGGTTGTCTCGTGGCCGGGGGCGCTGTCGTGCTGGGAGGTACCGAGGTTCCGGACGGGTCGCTGGTGGCGGGCGTGCCCGCCAAGGTGCGTCGGGCGCTGACGGACGAGGAGCGGGCGGGCCTCATCGAGAACGCCGAGATCTACCTCGGGCACATCGGTGCGCACGAGGCCGCGCAGACGCTCTGATCGACGGTGGGGCGGGCGGGACTTGAACCCGCGGTCGTTGGGTTATGAGCCCACTGCCTTCACCAGCTTGGCCACCGCCCCGTAGAGCATCAGCCTAGCGGGTGGCGCTTCCCGATGACATCTCAACGCACGAGTCGTCCGTGCGCGAGATCGACCAGACGCCCCAGCACGGGTCCGGCGCGCAGGCCGTTGTGCTCGTACTCGCTCGTCACCCACGGCGTCACACCGGGTAGCAGCCGAGCGGTCTCCAAGGAGAACTCCAGCGGCACGTACACGTCATTGACGTAGACGGCTGCGGCTCCCCGGGCATCCGATGCCTCGAGCGCGGCGCGGTCGTAGATCTTCGGCCAAGGGTGTTCGGCGAGCGTCAGCGTCACATCGCGCCACGGGCGGAGCGCCGGCACCGTCTCCATCCACTCCCGGCGCACATGCTCCCCGGTGAACAGCGACGTGTCCTGGGCGAAGTCGGCGGGCTCGACGCGCTCGGCCGACCAGCGAGTGGCGTGTCCGGAGGCGTAGCTGGACTCGTGGAACGCGAAGTACAGCGGGTTGCGGCCGCCGAACGGCATGGCGTCGGCGAGATCGTGGCGGAAGGCGTTGGAGTCCGGATCCAGCTCCAGCAGCGACCAGACCGTCTGCCAGCCGTCGTTCGTGCCGAGCGCCGAACCGACCGACCGCAGCCGAGAGGGCGAGACGACCTCGCCGTCCGGCAGCACGATGCCGCCGGATGCCGCGAGGTCGACCAGGCGGCGCATCCGGTCACGGTGCTCGGGGAAGCGTCGGTAGTAGCGCTCTGAGGCGTCACGCATCTTGGAATAGCACAGCGCGTACACTTCGTCGGGTGTCCGCTCGATCGTGCTGAGCCCACCGGTGAGGTACACGCGGTCCAGCGACGCGGCATCCGTCGACAGATACGCGAGCGTGGTGAAGCCGCCGAAGGACTGTCCGAGCACGTTCCACGTCGCAGCGCCCAGATGCTCGCGCAGCGCTTCCGCATCACGCACGATCGAGTCGGCGCGCAGATGCGTGAGGCGCTCGGCGACGGCATCCGATCCCCGGTCCAGATCGCGATCGCCGATGGGCGTGGAGCGACCGGTGCCGCGCTGGTCGAGCATCACGACCCGGTGGTCGCGCAGGGCGGTGTCCAGCCATGTCGGCGAGGTCGGGCTCTGGAACGCACGCGGCGCCTCATGCCCCGGTCCACCCTGCAGGAACAGCAGGTACGGCAGGTTCGTTCCACCCTCGCGGGAGACGACAGCGGCGAACACGTCGATCGTGCGGGTGTCGGCGGGATCGTCCCACACCAGCGGCACCGTGAGCGTGTGCTCCTCGACGGTGAGGGACTGCATGCGCCGGATCGTCGTCTTCGCCGGTATCACATCACGTTCCCGATGTAGGAGTACTTCACGAACACCTCTGCGGCGATGCCGGACTCCTCCAGCACCCCCTGGAGTGCGGTCATCATGTAGTTCGAGTCCCACCCCATGTAGAGATGGCAGCCCTCCGCGAGCGTGTCCCAGTGCCCCTTCCAGGCCATCGACTCGTAGAGCGGGCCGCCGTGGCGGGCGCTGTAGGCCAGCGCGGCGGGGCGATCGTCGGTCCAGGCGCGCCGGAACACGCGATTGAACAGCGCCCTGACGTCCTTCACCTCCCAGTGCTCGCCGCGGTACTCGCAGTAGTCGAACTCCCGATCCCAGCCCGCCGGCCAGCCGCGCCGACGCACGGCGTCCAGCACGGGGGTCAGCCCGTCGTCGTCGATCTCGCCGACGTCGGGGCGCGCCCAGATGCGCACCACGTCGGCCGTCAGCCGCACCGTCCGTGCGGAGATCGCCGCCGTGCTCCAGGCGTCGACGCGCGCGAGCTCGCGGTTCTCGGCGATCTCGCTGCGCGCATATGCCTGGGAGCGCTTGTCCGGGAAGGACGCCCCGAACACCCGCTCCGCCAGATCCTGCTCCAGCAGCGTGAGATTGCCCAGCGTGGGCGCCAGCGCGCGGTGGCTGTTCTGCTCGTCCTCGCTGTAGTCGCGCCAGGGGCGGACACCATCGCCGCTCCAGCCGTCCCCGGGCGATGCGGGGACGATGCTCTCCACATCGAAGCCCGCGGCGTCCTCGATGCCCTCGATCCTGCCCAGCACGTAGGCGGGGTGGGGGAGCTCGCCGTACTTGAGCACGGCGCTGACGCGTTCATCGGAGGGGGTGATGCGCGCGATCGCCCGCATGAGCTCATCGCGACCGATCGCCCGGGCCCGGCACAGCCGGGCGATCAGCCGGTGGGTCGGAAGGCCGACGATGGCGCGACGCAGGAACAGCGACTGCACCCACTCCAGCACTTCGATGAGCTCGTCGCGGCTGATCGCGCCCCGGCGGTGGTCGCGGTATGCGCTCATCACGAGGGGGTAGGCGGCGCGTCCGAAGGCGTTCACATGCTGCAGCTGCAGACGGATGACGGCATCGGCCTCTCGGCGGGGGTCGAGCAGTGTGCTGTAGATCTCGGCGGCGTCTCGCCAGGCGGCGGCGTCCGCGCGCAGCTGCTGGGCGCTCAGCCTCGGGAAGGACGCCCGGAACGCCGCGTAGACCCCGTGCTCGCCGTCCGCGTCGATCTCGCGTCCGGTCGTCATCACCAGATAATGGCGCCAGAACGCACCGATGGTCTCGCCGGTGCTCCGTTCGATCGGCAGCCAGAACTCCTCCTCGATGCGGAGCTGCTCGGTGTGCGAGAGGCCCATCAGGATGTAGTTGTGGATCAGTTCGTGATCGCGCAGCGGCTGACCGGTGGAGTTCAGACTCTCGAAGATCTGCTGGGCGTTGGCCGCCGCCCCCAGCGTGATCGAGACGTGCTCCAGGCGCTGCAGACCCCGCCAGATCCGTGCGGCCTCGTCGGCGTGCACCTGACTGCGGAAGAACGCGTAGTTGTCGTCGAACCGGGATTCGCGGTCGGCGTCGTCCCGGCGGTCCAGGACGACGGACTCGTACAGCTCGGCCCATGCGTGATGCGGGCGCAGCTTCGTGCGGGTCGGATCGTCCGCGCGCACCAGGACGCGCTCCAGCTCGGAGGCCAGGGCGGGATCCTGCTCGCGCACGGCGTGGTGGAGGGCAGCGATGAGCAGCATGATCGTCGTCACCCGCTGTTGACCGTCGATGAGGACCAGGTCGCCGCCGTCAGCGTCCTCGGCGGAGAGGATCGACCCGATGAAGTGCCGATGATCGTCTTCTTCACCGGCGACGGACCGCACGTCGGAGAGGAGCTTCTCGCACGCGCCGATGTCCCAGCGGTACTGACGCTGGTACACGGGGACGACGATGTTCGTCGTGGGATCGGCGAGCCATTCGACGGTGCCCGTTGCGGTCGCTTCGACATTGGTCGCCGTTGCCATCACTGCGTGAATCCTCCCATCGGCGCGGCGGTCGATCGCCGCCGCAGTGAAGTCTAGTCGCGGGGATCCGCGCCCTGTTCCCGCTCCCGGAATCGCCCAGGACCCCGATGTAGGCTTGCCTCAGTAGGACCTGTAAAAACGTGCTGGTCCGCTACGAAAGGACATGACTCGGATCATGGGATACATCAAGTCCGAAGCCCTCGAGGAAACCGGATTCGTCGTTCTCGACCGCTACGCCCAGGAGCTCGACCCCAAGGAGTGGTTGGACCTCGAGTACGTCGACTGGAAGTCCTCCGGCGACACCCGCTTCGCCCCGCTGGCGAGCGCCAAGGGCGACATCGAGTGCAACGGCTTCTGGAACCACAAGCCGCCGCGCACCGACAAGGACGGCGTCTGGATCGACTCGCAGGTGGAGAAGGCCCCCACCCTCGCCCGCCGGGCGCAGGAGCCGGGCGCGAACGTCGGGCGCTGTCGGGTGATCGAGCTGCAGCCGACGCCCTACGGCGACTGCCTCTACAACCTGCACCAGGATGACAACAACCGTCTCAACCCCGATGGCACCGGCTGGGTCGTGCGCGGGTTCTTCAACCTCACCGACGACAAGGACAGCTTCTTCGTGCTGCGTGAGAACCGCACCGACCCCAAGGGCGAGGTGCGCATCGCGCTTCCCGCCGGAGCACAGCTGATCATCGACACGCAGCGGCTGTGGCACGCGACGACCCACCTCGGGACGGAGCCGCGGTACAACCTCATCACCTCGTGGACCTCCGGGCCGGAGCTGGACGCGTACATCGAGAAGTACAACGGGACGAACAAGCACACGCAGGTCGAGGTCGCCCAGGACGTTCTCGAGCACGGTTACGCCGAGCAGGCTCGTAAGGATGCCGCGCGCGCGGCCTACTACGCGGCCAAGGGCCAGCAGGCCAAGCTCGCCATGAGCGAGGCCTGAACGCCGATCTCCGGTGGCGGCCCCGATGATCGGGTCGGGGCCGCCACCGGAGGTGGCTATCGGGCGGCTGGTCCCGCTGATCAGGTATCGAGCACGGCGATCGCCTCGATCTCGATCTTCAGCTCGGTTCCCACCAGTCGATCCACCCCGACATGCGATCTGCACGGGCGGTGACTGCCGAAGAACTCCGTGTAGGCCTCGTTGACCTCGTCCTGGGCATCCATGTCCGTGTTGAAGATCGTGACTTTGACGATGTCGAGGATCGTGCCTCCCGCCGTCTCGAGAGCGGTCTGGAGGTTCTTCAGACAAGCGGTCGTCTGCTCCTTCATGCTCGTCGGGACGCGAAGCTCGTCCTCGTCGTGCGGATGCTTGTGCACCAGTGGGAAAGCGGTGGCTCCTGAGAGGTAGACGGTCGTTCCGCTGACGGAGACCGCGGGACTGAACGGCATCTCGTCCGGATCCGCCCCGATCGTATGGAAGTTCTTCATGGTCATCCTCCTGAGTGCTATCCGACGATGACGCTCGAACTGCGTCCGGCCTCGTCGGAGGCGTCCTCCCCGGCGTCGTCCGTGCGGTGGCGGCTGAAGAGCTCCGGCTTGAGGAACAGGCAGATCACGGCCGCGACGATCGAGAAGACGCCCGTCTGGATGCTGCCGGCCGCAGCCCAGCCCCAGCTGGAGGCCATGGCGCCGATGATGTATCCCGCGAAGGCCGCAGGAACATACATGCTGGTCATGAACAGTCCTGAGGCGAGCCCCGAGAGCCTCTGATTGAGGGACTTCACGAACCCGCTGACGAGGTTCACGTATACGACTCCGCTGAAGGTCACGCCGAGGGCGAAGGAGAAGATGCCCTGGCTGATCGGGTCCGTCGGCCCGAGGAACATCAGGAATCCGATCACCGCGGTCGCCACATTCGAGGCCACCAGGACCCATCGCATGTTGAACCAGTCACCGAGATAGCCGCCGATGAGAGAAGCGAGCGATCCCAGCCCTGACAGGCTGAAGATGAAGCCGGCCGAGAGGGCCTCGTAACCGAGGTGCTCGCGCAGGAACGTGGGGTACATGCCGAGGAATCCGAATGTCACGAGGCCTCCGAGGGCGGTCGCCGGGATGAGGAGGTACGTGTTGTGGTTCCACAGACTGTCGGCGCCCCCGATGACCTTGGCCGACTCGTCCTCGAGGTGGAGGTGCCCGTCGATGATCCGCTTCGGCAGGAGCAACGTCCCGATGAAGGCGACGAAGCCCACCACGGCGAAGACGATCATCGGCACTCGCCAGGCACCGCTCGCCTCGAGCATCACCCCGCCGAGGTACGGACCGACGAAGGATCCGATCGCGAAGGCCGAGTTGACCGCGCCCATGGCCGCACCGCGGTAACGGCTGAACATGACGCCCGCGATGGCGAACAGCGCGGTCAGCTGCAACGACTCTCCGATGCCGCTCAGCACGCGATACGCGGCCATGTCCCAGTACTGCACCGACCAGATGGTCAGCAGCGTGCCTGCCGAGAAGATGAACAGACCGATGTTGAACAGATGCTTCTTCGAGTACCGGTGCAGCAGGTACCCGACCGGGAAGCCGGTCAGCCCCATCCCGAGGTACGAGATCGTCGAGATGAATCCCGCGTCGCTGAGCCCGAAACCGTACTCGTGCAGGATGTCCGAGATGAACACCGGGAAGGAGGTGCGGTCGATGGCGTTGATCACGTATCCGATGATCAGAACGGTGAATATGCCGAGGATGACGAGGGTGTTCTTGTCGACCAGCGTCCCATCGGACTTGTTTGCGGACGACGTTTGCGCATGCATATTGTCACATCCTTGTGTTCGTGGGGTTGCGCGACCCGACTCACCGAGTCGCGGCCACCACTGGGTTTTGGAGCTGCCCGAGGCCGACGATGTCAACGCTGACGTTGTCGCCGACTTCGAGGTATCGTGGGGCGTCCATGCCCCACGCCACTCCTTGAGGGGTTCCTGTGGCGATGATGTCTCCGGGTTCGAGGGTGATCGACCGGGAGAGATCGCTGATGAGCTCGGCGACGGAGAACAGCATGTCTCGAGTGACGCCGTTCTGCCGCTCCTCGCCGTTGACCGCGCTCGTGATGCGGAGCTTCTGAGGATCGGGAACCTCATCGGCGGTCACGATCCATGGTCCGCACGGCGCATACGTGTTCGCAGACTTGCCCAGGAACCACTGATTCCGCTGCTGCTGAATGTTCCGTGCGGTGATGTCGTTGAGCAGTGTGTATCCGAAGACATGCGACAGTGCGTCCTCGACGCTCACCCGGAAGGTCGGTCTGCCGATCACCACGGCGAGCTCGGCCTCGTAATCGAGGTGGTCCGTCAGATCGTGATCGAGGAGGATCGGCTGTCGATGACCGGTCAGCGCGGTGTGCGCCTTCGTGAACCAGATCGGATGCTCGGGCACTTTCGCGGGGACGCCTTCCGCCTTCGCGCCCTCTCGCACATGCTCCAAGTAGTTCTTCCCCACGCAGAAGATGTTCTTCGGGGGGATGACCGGGGGCAGCCACTCGATGTCCCCGAGCTCCCGTGCCTGCGCTGAGAGAAGTCGGACCTCGGCATCCTGCAAAGGATGCCGGATGATGTCCCGCACGGTGTGCGCAGCGTCTCTCCCGCGAAGCGCCGAGACCGGTGCGACACCGTGATCCGTGACGAGCGCTGCCGTCGGCTGCCCATCTTGGCTGATGGTCGCCAGTCGCATGGTCAGTCCTCTGTGAGGGCGAACAGCCGAGCAGGAGCCCCGTCACTCTGCTGCAGCTTGTAGAAGGCGGGGTACAGGAAGGCGTTCTTCCCCCTGAGAAGGTGGAAGTTCGTGCCCTGCTCGATGAGGAAGACGCCCGCGCCCAGCAGAATCCGGTGGACGATGAACTCCTCGGAGGTGAAGTCGGGCTGCCTCGCGCAGTACTCCTCGAAGAAGTCGAAGACGATCGCCTTCGGCTTCCGCGCGGCCAGCCAGTGCGCGGCCGACTCGTGCAGCCAGGGCGACTGCGTGTAGTAGTCGGGGAACTTCCCCCACATCTCATCCGACCAGCCGGTGTGCAGCACCGCGAGCTGTCCCGGTTGGAGTCCCGGGTCGGTTCGCCCGAGATCGTCCTCCGTGACGGCCTCCCCCGGCCCCTTGGTGAGCTCGAACAGCGCGGCACGTCCGCAGACGTCGTTCAGGGAGACATCGCTGGTCTTCGCGCCGTCTTCGTACACGTGCCACGGGGTGTCGAAGTGAGTGCCCGTGTGCACACTGTGACTGACGTGCGTGACCTGCCAGAATCCGGGGCCCTTGTGATGATGCTCCATCTGAAGCTGCTGATTCGTCGATGGCGGCCCGAAGGTGTCCGGCCCGATCGGCACGCTCAGATCAATCGGTTGACGATGCACCGTAGTCCTCCTCTGTCTCGTGGGTGATGTAGACGGTCGCGGCTCGGTCGATGTGATTCCGCATCCGCCCCGCGGCGAGAACCGGGTCGCCATCGCTGATGGCCCTGATGATGCTCTCGTGATGGCGATGAACCTCGCTGTCCCAGGCCTGGTCGGTGAGGTTGCTGAGACTCGCGACCGCGATACGGTCCCACACGCGGTTCAGCGCGTCGATGACGACCCAGTTGTCGCCCATCTCGGCGACCGCTTTGTGGAACCGCAGGTTCTGGAGGGCGGCGAGGCGTGCGTCCCCCTCCGCTGCTGCGGCATCCACCTCCTGGGCGAGCCGTTTGAGCTCTTGGATCTGAACCGGTGCGAGATACCCGTCTCGCATGCGCTCGGCGGCGAGGCTGGCAGCGAGGGCCTCGAAGGCGCTCCGGGCCCGATACACATCGCGCGCCTCCTTCTGTGAGAGAACGCTGACGATCTGATTCCGGCCCGATGCCTGCACGAGCCCGTCGTCCTGCAGCTTCCGAAGCGCCTCCCGCACGGGAGTGCGGCTCACCGTGTACTTCTCGCTCAGCCGGCGCTCGCTCAGGACCGCGCCAGGGGGGAACTCGCCATGGATCAGAGCATCTCGGAGCTGCAGATAGACCGAATCCGATGCGCTGAGTCCGTTGCGGTACAGGCCCGCCGATATCTTCATGGTATGCATGGTATTCGTGGTATACCACATCGTCAAGGGTAGGCTTTCCGAACAGAGGAGGACGAATGTCCCTGGCCTCAGCACTCGCGCTCGTCGCTGCGGGATTCGGTGCCGGTGTCATCAATACCGTCATCGGTTCGGGATCGTTGATCAGTTACCCGGCGATGGTGCTGCTCGGTCTGCCTCCGGTGTCCGCGAACATCGCCAACACGGTCGGACTCGTGCCGGGCTCCGTCGCCGGAGCCTGGGCGTACCGAAGGGAACTGCGGACGATACGACCGCTCTTGCTCCGACTCGGCGCGGCGTCCGCGGCGGGCGCCATGATCGGCGCGACGCTGCTCACCGTCCTGCCTCCGGCTCTGTTCCAATTCGTCGTGCCGGTGCTCATACTCGGCGCGGCCCTGCTCGTCTTCTTCCAACGCCGGATCATCGATGCCGTCAACCCCTCGCACGGCACCCGTTGGCTGCCTCTGCTCTGCGCGGTGTTCGCGGCATCCGTGTACGGGGGATACTTCTCCGCGGCACAAGGAGTGATCCTGCTCGCGGTGCTCGGTCTGTACCTCGCGGAGGACATGCAGGTGCAGAACGCGCTGAAGAACCTGCTCCAGTGCCTGGTGAACGTGGTCGCGGCGATCTACTTCGCCGCGTTCAGCCACGTCGCGTGGACCTGGGCTCTCTGGGTCGGCATCGGTGCCGTGCTCGGTGCGCTCGTCGGCTACCGGCTCGCGAGGAGGCTGCCCGCCCGGGTCTTCCGCATCTTCATCGCGGTGTTCGGAACGCTCGTCGCCGTGGTCATGGCGTATCTCGCATTCAACCCGATCGGCGGTTGAGGCCAGGCGTGGTCAACGGCTCGTTCCCCCTGGTGAGTCTCGTCGCGTGCTTGTCATTCCGTGGAATCTGAGTGATAATCGCCGTACAACCGCATAGTTCACCGTGCTCGTCGGAGCAGGATCCTCGGATCAGGTCGTAGGGGAAGACGCACCTGATGAAACGGAGAGATCATGGCGACGGGATACGCACGCGGAGTGGTGTACATCCACTCCGCACCACGCGCGCTCTGCCCGCACCTCGAATGGGCGGTGGGGCGCGCCATCGGTCGTGCGGTGAGCTTCGACTGGATCGATCAGCCGGTGCAACCCGGCACGCGCCGAGCCGAGTTCGCCTGGGACGGCCCGGTCGGCAGCGGGTCGGCGATAGCGACGGCCATCCGCGGATGGGAGCATCTGCGCTTCGAGGTCTCCGAGGACCCCAGCCCCGGCAATGACGGCGGACGCTGGCTGCACACGCCCGACCTCGGCATCCACTACGCGCAGACGGACACCGTGGGCAACGTCGTGATCGGCGAGGACCGCATCCGCTATGCGATGGAGATCGCCGCAGGGAACGTCGACGAGTTGCAGCGCGAACTCGACATCGCGCTCGGCGCAGCCTGGGACGAGGAGCTCGAGCCGTTCCGGCATGCGGGGGACGACGTGCGGGTGGTCTGGCTGCACAAGGTCGGCTGAGGCCCGGGTCGGCGCATGGCGGAGAAGACACGCGGAGGAGGCCCCGGTACCGGCATCCGGTGAATCGTCCCGGACGCGGGGAAGGCGAATCCTCCGCCGAAGACAGAAGCCCCCTGCGGGGAAGCAGGGGGCTTCGTCCTGCCCGGGATGACCGGGAGGCGATGTCAGGCGCTGCGGAACGCGACGACGGCGTTGTGCCCGCCGAAGCCGAACGAGTTGCTGATGGCCAGCAGGTCGCCGTCGCCCAGAGGCTGCGGAGACGTCGACAGCCTGAACGGCACGGCCGGGTCCGGCTCGGTCATGTTGATGGTCGGAGGGGCGACGCGGTCGCGCAGGGCCAGGACCGTGTACACCGCCTCGAGCGCACCGGTGCCGCCGAGCAGATGGCCGGTCGACGCCTTGGTCGCCGACACGGGGATCTCGGTGATGCGGTCGCCGAAGACGCGCTGGAGGGCCTCGAACTCGTTGGGGTCGCCCACCGGGGTGGATGTGGCATGCGCGTTGATGTGCGACACCTCGTGCGGTGCGGCACCCGCCTGCGCGAGGGCCGCTTCGACGGCGCGCGCCGCTCCGGCGCCCTCCGGGTCGTTCCCCGTGATGTGGTACGAGTCGGCCGAGACGCCGCCGCCGGCGAGGTACGCGTAGATCCTCGCGCCGCGGGCCTTCGCGTGCTCCTCGGTCTCCAGCACCAGTGCCGCACCGCCTTCGCCCATGACGAAGCCGTCACGGTCGATGGCACCGGGACGCGATGCCGTCGCGGGATCGTCGTTGCGACGGGAGAGCGCCTGCGCTGAGGAGAACGAGGCTATCGTGATCGGATGGATCGCGGACTCCGCACCACCGGCGATGACCACGTCGGCCAGACCGTCCTGCAGGTGCTCGTAGGCGTTGGCGATCGACTCGGTGCTGGAAGCGCAGGCACTGACGACCGTGCGGGCGAAGGCCTTCGCGTGGAAGTGCAGGGAGAGGTTCCCCGCACCCGCGTTGGGCATGAGCATCGGCACCGTCAGCGGCATGACGCGCCGGGGGCCCTTCTCCCGCAGGGTGTCCCAGGCATCCAGCAGCGTCCACACGCCGCCGATCCCGGTCGCCCAGTCCACGCCGAGGCGCTCGGGGGCCACGTCGGGGGAGCCGGCATCCTCCCAGGCCTCACGGGCCGCGATGAGTGCGAACTGCGTCGACGGGTCGAGCCGCTTCGCCTCGTGGCGGGGGAGCACCTCCTCCGGACGGACCATCGCCTCTGCGGCGAAACGGACGGGGAGCTGGTACTTCTCGACCCAGTCGTGCTGCAGCGTGCGAGTGCCGGACGTCCCCGCGAGCAGCGCGGCCCAGTTGTCGGGGGCCGTACCGCCCAGAGCGGACGTGGCGCCGATACCGGTGACGACGATGCGCTTGGTCATGAAGGTCCTTCGTGAGGATGGGTGTGGTTCAGGGAAGGAGGATGCCACGCCCCGTGCGGAACGGGGGTGGCATCCGCGGGATCACTCCTGGCCGGCGACGATGAAGTTGACGGCGTCGGCGACGGTCTTGAGGTTCTTGACCTCGTCGTCGGGGATGGTGACGCCGAACTTCTCCTCGGCGTTGACGACGATCGTCATCATCGAGATGGAGTCGATGTCGAGGTCGTCGGTGAACGACTTCTCCATCGCGACCTCGGAAGCGTCGATGCCGGTCTCGTCGGTGACCAGCTCAGCAAGACCTGCGAGGACCTCGTCGTTGGTGAGAGCCATGGTGTTTCCTCTTTCTCGGAATGGTTTCGAACCGGTGAACAGTCTAGGGAAGGCGCTCCCCTCAGGGGAGCACCACGACCTGCGCGCCGAAGACGAGCCCTGCGCCGAAGCCGATCTGCAGCGCCAGACCGCCGCTGAGCTCGGGGTGCTCTTCGAGCAGACGGTGGGTGGCCAGAGGGATGGAGGCGGCCGACGTGTTGCCCGTCGTCTCGATGTCGCGGGCGATGACGGTGGTCTCGGGGAGCTTCAGCTGCTTGGCGAACTGCTCCACGATCCGCAGGTTCGCCTGATGCGGGATGAAGGCGGCGAGGTCGGATGCCTCGATGCCGGCGCGATCGAGCGCCTCCTTGGCGACCTTGGCCATCTCCCACACGGCCCAGCGGAACACGCTCGGACCCTCCTGGCGGAGGGTCGGCCAGGGGGCTTTGCCGTCGCGGAACTCGGTGAGTGTGTGGTTCATGCCCACGAGGTCCGCCTTGGAGCCGTCGGAGCCCCACACCGTGGCGGAGATCCCGGGTGTCTCGCTGGGACCGATGACGACGGCGCCCGCACCGTCTCCGAGCAGGAACGAGATGCTGCGGTCGGTCGGGTCGACGATGTCGGACAGCTTCTCGGCTCCGATCACGACGGCGTAGTGCGCCGCCCCCGCACGGATGAGGGCGTCGGCCTGCGCGACGGCGTACGCGTAGCCGGCGCAGGCCGCATTGATGTCGTACGCCGCGGCCGGGTTCGCGCCGATCCGGTCGGCGACGATCGCCGACACCGAGGGCGTCTGCTTGGGATTGCTGATGGTCGCCACGATGACGAGGTCGATGTCGGCCGGATCGACAGCGGAGCGCTCCACGGCCTCTGCGGCTGCAGCCGAGGAGAGGTCGATCGCGGTGGTCTCGGGTACTGCACGGGTGCGTGTGATGATGCCGGTGCGCTGACGGATCCACTCGTCGCTGGAGTCGATCGGTCCGATCAGATCGTCGTTGGGGACCGCTTTCTCTCCGCGAGCCGCCCCGACCGCGTAGAGCCGGGTGTGGGCGGCGCCGGTCGCCTGCTTGAGCATGGTCATGCTGCTTCTCCGTTCAGCAGCGCTGCGGCTGCGTCGAGATCGTCCGGGGTCTTCACGGCGACGGTGGGGACGCCCTTCAGCCCGCGCTTGGCGAGGCCGACGAGGGCGCCTGCGGGAGCGACCTCGATGAAGCCGGTGATGCCGGCATCCTTCATGGAGTCCATGCACCGGTCCCAGCGCACGGGCGAGGACACCTGCGTGACGATGCGGTCCAGTGCATCGCGCCCGTCGGTCACGACGGCGCCGTCGCGGTTCGACCAGAGCGTGAGGGTCGGATCATGCGGGGTGAGGTCGTCGACGGCCGCGCGGAGCGTGTCCACGGCTGCGGCCATGTATGAAGTGTGGAACGCACCGGCGACCTGCAGCGGCATGACGCGGACTCCGCGAGGTGCGCTCTCCGCGAGCTTCGCGAGCCCCTCCAGCGCACCGGCTGCCACGACCTGCCCGGCGACGTTGTAGTTGGCGGGTGCGAGGCCGAGCTCATCGAGCAGCGCCAGCACCGCATCGGCGTCGCCACCGAGGACGGCGCTCATGCCGGTGGCGGCGTGGGCCGCAGCATCCGCCATCGCCCGACCGCGGATGCCGACCAGCCGCATCGCGTCGAGGCCGGGGATGACGCCCGCCGCCGCCAGGGCTGCGAGCTCACCGACCGAGTGCCCCGCGAGACCGTCGGGGTGTCGACCCGCGCGCAGCACGAGCTGTCCGCCCGCGATCATCGACGCGGCGACGATGAGCGGCTGGGCGATACGCGTGTCGCGGATGGTGTCGGCATCCGACCGGGTGCCGTGCAGGACCAGATCGACCTCCGCGGCTTCCGAGTAGGCCGCGAGCTGCTCGGCGACGCCGTCCAACTCGAGCCAGGGTGCGAGGAAACCGGGGGTCTGAGAGCCCTGTCCAGGGCAGGCGACGACGATCACTCATCCATCTTGCCAATGATTCCCGCGGCACGGTGGATGGATCATCACAAGAATCCTGGATCCGTTTGTGCGTGGCGCACAGTGATCGCGTGGCGGTGCGGGAGACTCAGCGGCGGCGCGCCACGGGCCGGCGACGAACCGGATCCGTCGTGCCGATCGAGCCGAGGATGAGCGCGGTCTGCAGGATCAGCGCCTCACGGGGGCCTGTCGCGTCCCATCCGATGACCTCGCTGACGCGCTTGAGCCGGTACCGCACCGTGTTGGGGTGCACGAACAGCTCCCGCGCGGTGGCCTCCAGCGAGCGGCCGTTGTCGAGGTAGCTCCACAGCGTGGTGACGAGGTCGGGGGAGTGCGTCTGCAGAGGGCGGAAGATCCGTTCGATGAGGGTGTGCTTGGCCAGCGTGTCGCCGGCGAGTGCGCGCTCGGGCAGCAGATCGTCGGCTTCGACAGGCCGCGGAGCACCGCGCCATGCCCGCGCGACGGCGAAGCCGGCGAGCGCCGCCCTGGCGCTCTGACCGGCGTCCACAAGGGCTGCGACGGGCGGACCGAGGACGATGTGCCCGGCGCCGAACGACGGTTCGAGCCGCTGGGCGATCTCGGGGAAAGGAAGCGCGTCCGTGTCGTCGGACTCCTTGCCCGGCACCCGGGCACGGCCGATGACGAGTACGAGACGGGACCCCTGCACGCCGATGAGCACGTCGACCGAGAGCCTGCGCGCCGTGCGGCGCACCTGGTCGACGTCGAACTGCGGCGGGGTCGTGCCGACCAGCACGCACACCTCGCCATGGCCGTGCCAGCCCAGCGCCGCGATGCGGCTGGGGAGCTCCTCGTCAGCCTCGCCGGTGAGGATGGAGTCCACGACGAGCGCCTCGAGCCTGGCATCCCAGAGGCCGCGGGCCTCCGCCGCGCGGGCGTACACGTCGGCCGCCGCGAAGGCGACGTCACGGGAGTACAGCAGGATCGCCTCGCGCAGCTCGTCGCCGCGACCGGCGACGCGCTCCTCCGTGACCTCGACGGTCACTCGGATCAGCTGCAGCGTCTGCTGCAGGCTGACGCTGCGCAGCAGCTCGCGCGGGGCTGTCGCGAAGATGTCCGCCGCGATCCACGGGGTCGAGGTCGGGTCCTCGTACCACTGGATGAACGAGGTGATGCCGGCCTGCGCCACCAGCCCGACGGCGGAGCGTCGGGCCGGCGGCATGTCGGCGTACCAGGGCAGCGTGTCCTCGAGACGCTTGATGGTCACCGTGGCGATGTCGCCGGATATCCGGCGCAGCCAGGCCAGGGTCGCGGTCTTGTCCATCACCGGTTTCGAGGATCCTGTCACAGGCTCAGCTCTCACCACCCGCGTTCCCGCTGGCACCCGCGTTCACATCGTGCAGCGAGTACTTGCGGATGGCCTCGGCGACCGAGGAGCGATCGACCTCGCCCTGATCGGCCAGCGCCTGCAGGGTGCGGACAGCCATGGACGGGCCGTCGATCTTGAAGAAGCGACGTGCGGCAGCACGCGTGTCGGAGAATCCGAAACCGTCCGCGCCCAGCGTGTAGTACGGGTTCGGCACCCAGGGACGGATCTGGTCCTGCACGGCGCGCATGAAGTCGCTGACCGCGATGACCGGACCCTCGGCGCCCTGCAGCTTCTGCGTCAGGTAGGCCGTGCGCGGCTCCTCCTCCGGGTGCAGGAAGTTGTGCTCGTCGGCCGCGAGTCCGTCGTGGCGCAGCTCGCCCCAGGAGGTGACCGACCACACGTCGGCGTTCACGCCCCAGTCCTTGCGCAGCAGCGCCTGGGCCTCCAGAGCCCAGGGAACGCCGACGCCGGAGGCGAACAGCTGGGCCTTGGGGCCTTCGCCGGTGCCCGCCGAGATGCGGTGCAGGCCGCGGACGATGCCGTCCACGTCGACGTCCTCGGGCTCGGCCGGCTGGACCAGAGGCTCGTTGTACACCGTGATGTAGTACATGACGTTCGGGTCCGGATGCTGACCGCCGTACATCCGCTCCAGACCCGAGCGCACGATGTGTGCGATCTCGTACCCGTACGCGGGGTCGTAGGCGACGGTGCCGGGGTTGGTGGACGCCAGCAGCGGGGAGTGGCCGTCGGCGTGCTGCAGGCCCTCGCCGGTCAGCGTGGTGCGCCCGGCCGTCGCTCCGATCACGAAGCCGCGGGACATCTGGTCGCCCGCCGCCCACAGTGCATCGCCCGTGCGCTGGTAGCCGAACATCGAGTAGAAGATGTAGATCGGGATGAGGGGCTCGCCCTGCGTGGAGTACGAGGTCGCCGCGGCGGTGAACGCGGCCACGGCACCGGCCTCGTTGATGCCGACGTGCACGATCTGGCCCTGCGGGCTCTCCTTGTACGCCAGAAGCAGCTCGCGATCGACGGAGGTGTAATGCTGACCGTTCGGGTTGTAGATCTTCGCGGTGGGGAAGTACGCGTCGATGCCGAAGGTGCGCGCCTCGTCGGGGATGATCGGCACGATGCGGTTGCCGAAGTCCTTGGAGCGCAGCAGATCCTTCAGCAGCCGCACGAACGCCATGGTCGTGGCGATCTCCTGCGTGCCGGACCCCTTCTTCGCCAGGGCGTAGGCGGAATCCTCGGGCAGGGTGATCGAGGTGTGCGCGGTCCGGCGCTCCGGGATGAAGCCGCCCAGGGCCCGGCGGCGCTCCAGCATGTACTGGATGGTCTCATCGTTCTCGCCGGGGTGGTAGTACGGCGGCAGGTAGGGGTCGGCCTCGAGCTGCGCGTCCGTGATGGGGATCTGCATGGTGTCACGGAACGTCTTGAGGTTGTCCAGCGTCATCTTCTTCATCTGATGGGTCGCGTTGCGTCCCTCGAAGTGCGGACCCAGGCCATAGCCCTTGACGGTCTTGGCGAGGATGACGGTGGGCTGGCCCTTGTGCTCCAATGCGGCCTTGTATGCGGCGTACACCTTGCGGTAGTCATGACCGCCACGCCGCAGCTGCCAGATCTGCTCGTCGGTGTAGTCCTTGACGAGGGCGGCGGCGCGCTCGTCCTTGCCGAAGAAGTGCTCGCGGATGTACGCGCCGGACTCGGCCTTGTACGTCTGGTAGTCCCCGTCGGGGGTGGTGTTCATGATGTTCAGCAGCGCGCCCTCGGTGTCGCGGGCGAGCAGGTCGTCCCACTCACGGCCCCAGATCACCTTGATGACGTTCCAGCCCGCGCCGCGGAAGAACGACTCCAGCTCCTGGATGATCTTGCCGTTGCCGCGGACCGGGCCGTCCAGGCGCTGCAGGTTGCAGTTGATGACGAAGGTCAGGTTGTCCAGACCCTCGTTGGCGGCCACCTGCAGCTGACCACGGCTCTCGACCTCGTCCATCTCGCCGTCGCCGAGGAAGGCCCAGACGTGCTGGTCACCGGTGTCCTTGATGCCGCGGTTGGCGAGGTACTTGTTGGCCTGGGCCTGATAGATCGCGTTGATCGGGCCGATGCCCATCGACACGGTCGGGAACTGCCAGTAGTCCGGCATCGAGCGCGGGTGCGGGTACGACGGAAGAGCATGCCCGAGGTGGGACTTCTCCTGACGGAATCCGTCCATGTCGGCCTCGGTCAGCCGGCCCTCGAGGAAGGAGCGGGCGTAGATGCCCGGGGAGGCGTGGCCCTGGATGAAGATCTGGTCGCCGCCGCCGGGGGCGTCCTGGCCGCGGAAGAAGTGGTTGAAGCCGACCTCGTACAGCGAGGCCGCGCCGGCGTAGGTGGAGATGTGCCCGCCGACGCCGATGCCGGGGCGCTGCGCGCGGTGCACGGTGATGGCGGCGTTCCATCGGATCCAGTGCCGGTAGCGGCGCTCGATCTCCTCGTCGCCGCCGAACTCGGGTTCGTTCTCGGGGGCGATCGTGTTGATGTAGTCGGTGGTCGGGACCATCGGGACGCCGAGGTGCAGATCCTTCGAGCGCTTGAGCAGGCTGAGCATGATCTCTCGCCCGCGGCCGTGGCCCTTCGCATCGACGAGCTCGTCGAGCGACTGCTGCCACTCGCCGGTCTCCTCCGGATCGCTGTCGAGCGGGCCCTGGGAGTACGGATCCTGATCGTGAACAGTCACGTGGAGCCTTTCGTCTTACTGGCAGGTCTTGCCAAGGAAACGGGATGCGACGTGGGGGAGCCTTGTCAGCTCGGCACAGCACGTCCTGTGCTCAGCCTATATCCGTTCACGATCGCCGTGCCGCATTCGGGGCAGCGCCCCGCCCCGGTAGACTCGGAGGCCTGGGGCCTTTAGCTCAGCTGGTAGAGCGCCACGTTTACACCGCTGGTGTAGGCACTTCAGGCCCGGGTGCGTCCGTCGCCAGCCAGGGCAGTACGCCGTCTTCGAGCCACTCAAGACGCGTCCCCGTCGCCCACGCGATGCTGATCAGCGCAGACCGCTTCGCCTTGCCGCCGTCTTCGTACTTAGCCAGGGTGTCGCGGTGCAGTCCAACCGTCGCCGCGAACGTCTGCCGGTCCTGACCGATGTGCTCGCGCGCCTTGCGGATGCGGTCTCCCGAGTGAAACGGGTTCTCGTACGCGGGCGTCTGTTCGATTGCGTGCTTGCTCATGATTCCCCCTGCCGGTCGGCGACCTCCCTAGGTCGACATGTGTCGATGCTACGACAACTTTGGAGATACCGCAATAGCGAGATTATGCGGCAGAAAGCGTCATAAGCCAGACATGTCGGGGAACCGACACTTGCGGATATTCGACTTCCCGCTAGTCTCAACACATGCCGAAAAACCGACAGAAGCTGATTTCTACGAATCAGGCCGCCAGTCTGCTCATCGAGCATCCGCGCACTGTGCAGCGGAAGGCCGAGCGCGGCGAGTACCCGGCCCAGAAGATGCCCGGCCAGCGGGGCGCGTATGTCTTCCGTGAAGCAGACATCGTCGCGATCATCTCGAAGCGACTCCGTGAAGCGGCGAAGCACACGGAGCACAGCGAGGCTGCATCGTGATCTCGCTACAGGAGACTCGCCACGGCTTCCGGGTCAGGAAGCCACAGCAGAACCCAGCGGGCGCGACCATCCGGGGTGAGTCGGACTTCACCCTCGACGGTAAAGCGTCGCCGGCCGATGCTCTGGCACAGCGGACTCCACGCTGGCGCGATGCCAGCCGGAAGGTAGCCGACTGGCTTCTTCGCCACCACCTGCACGGCGTTCGGATCCGCGCGGTTGAGGGGTTCGGCTTCGAGCACGAACCAGTACGTGCCGACCGGGGGGACGTGCTTCTGACGGAAGTTCGTGCCCTTGACGGCGACATCGTTCGTGCCGCCGTGGAGTTCGAGGTAGCGGGCCATGTGGCTGAGCCTACCGAGGGGGCGATGATCTCCCGGGTTGGGGAGCCCGGGCAGCGGACTGGGGAGTTCCGCGTCCGTGCGCAGGGGACTGATGGGGATCAGCCCCTGCGCACCGGATCGGCCCTAGTCGTCATCCAGTACGCGTCGCTCTTGCTGACCGTGCTGTGCCTCGTCGTCGTGTGGGTGTCGATGAGGGCGAACGGTGTTCTGCTGCTCGCCACGATCTTCTGCGCGGTGTTCGCGTGGTCATGCAGTGGGCGCCGGGCTCGGCGCTGACGTTTCGAGGGATGGGGATCCTGATGGTGAAAACGATGGTGGCCAAGAGTGGCCGGACGGTGACGCAGTACGAGGACGGGTCGATCTCGATCGGTCAGAAGCGCGGCTACTTGTCGCGTGAGGCGGCGTTCGACGCTGCCGAGTTCTTCGAGATGCTGCGCGACGAAGAGCGTGGGTGGTGGCGGTCACCGGCTGATCCGCACATGGTCTGCGTCGAGGGTCCGGCGGGCCGGGATGGTCGACGCACGGTGAAGGTGGTCGACGAAGACACGTTCGTGGCGGACCACCTCAACGACCGGGTGCTCGACATCACCCGCCCCACCGCGATGCAGCGCGCGGCGCGTGACTTCCTGCTCGCGCACCCGGTGCCCAAGCCGTGGCACGAGGCCGAGCCCGGCCAGTTCTGGCGGGTCGAGCACATGGGCCTGGTGGAGACGTGCCGTGTCGATGACGTCAACGAGCGGTACCGGTTCCGCGGTGTGGACGGTGGGGGCACGCACGTGGATATGCCGGTCACGCACCCGTCGATTACAGGCGCCGTGCAACTGGTCGTCTCGGAGCCGTCGTCGCAGGCGGGCCTCGCATCCATCAGGGGTGCGCTGTGAACGCCGAGACGACACCGGTCGCTGTCGTACTCGAAACCCGTGAGGGTGTCCCGCACCTGGGCGGGCGTCGGCGACTGGTCGATGACTTCACCGACGCCGCCGACGTCGTCGACGAGTTCGACGACGGGAAGGTGTTCGCGATCGAGGAGGTCGTGACGGACCCGCCGTTCCCTCCGGTGGACGCGATGACCGGGCCGGTCCCGGCATTGCTGCCTGGCTCCCGGATCGTGTTCTCGGGGTGGGGTCTGGTGGCGACGATCACCGGTGTGACCGCGCTCGGCGCGCTGATCTTCGGGGCGACGCTGTGACCGCCGTGCTGGGTGTCGACCCGTCGCTGACGGTGTCCGGCGTCGCGCTGGTGTCGTGGCACCCGGGGACGGACTTCCCGGAGCCCTCGTGGGACACGTGGCGGGGCCGGGGCGTGAAGCCGGAGGTCGAGTCAGCCGAGACGAATCGGGGCCGCATCCGGCTGATGCTGACCGAGATCCTCGCTTTCGTCCCGGCACGGCTCGCCCTGTCGGTCGTGGAGGGCCCGTCGATGGGATCCAAGTACACGCCCCTGGCTGATGAGCGGGCGGGGCTGCGGTGGATGCTCATCGACCAGCTGATGGCGCGTGGCCCGGTGGTGCTCGTCGCACCGACATCACGGCAGGTGCTCGCGCACTCCGACCCCGTCCCGCGTGGCACGACGTCGACGGTGCGGAAGCGTCTGGTGCTCACGTCGGTGCAGGCGATGGTGCCGGGCGCGAACGTGCCCGATCACAACGTGGCGGATGCCGTCGCGCTGGCCGCGGCTGGCGCGCACCGCCTGGGGCTGCGGATGCCCTACACGGCGAAGCAGGAGGCGGCTCACGCGAGGGTCGCGTGGCCGGTGGACAGCGGGCGGTCGCCCGCAGGAATGGGGATCTGACATGGAGATCAAGGCGACGGCGTTCAAGCGGGGGAATCCGCCGGAGGAGCGCAACGGCTTCTACGGTCTCGAGGAAGACCTGATCGAGAACGCTCAGGACGCGGCCCCGATCGTCGCGATCGTGACGTACCGACTGGACGAGGTCGTGTCGAAGGCGATCGCGGGGGAGACGTACCCGGTGGTCGAGACGTTCAGCATCGAGCCCCTGCACACGCCGGAGGCGATCGCCGCCGCGGTGAAGCTGCGGGACGCGGCGCTGAAGGCGCGCACTGGTATGGAGCAGCTGGACCTTCCGGAAGTCGAAGGCTGATCCGTGGGCGCGCAGGCAGAGATGAAGGGCATCGCCGCTGGTAGGTTCCGCCGCCGGCAGTTCGGGCGCGGTCACGCCTACTACCTCGACGGGGAGAAGCTTGACGGCGTCACGACGATGCTCGGCGACGGCGTCCGGAAGAAGGCCCTCGAGGAGTGGGCGGGGAACGTCACCGCCGACTACGCGGTCGACCACTGGGACGAGCTCGCTCAGATGCCGTTCTCGCAGCGTCTGGCAACGCTGAAGAAGGCCCGTTACGAGGTTCGCGATGCGGCTGCCCGCCGTGGCACGGAGGTGCACCGGTTGGCTGAGCTCACCGTGCAGGGGGACGAGGTCGCGGTCCCGGATGAGCTCGCCGGGCATGTCGAGTCCGCGGTCCGGTTCATGGACGAGTGGCAGGTCGAGCACATCGTCACCGAGGCGTCGTGCTGCAACATCGACGAGCGACTCGGCGGGACCTTGGATCTCATCTTCCGGTCGCCGCTGTTCCCGGGTCGTGTGTTCCTCGCGGACTGGAAGACGTCGAAGGACATCTACGGTGAGGTCGCGTTCCAGCTGGAGTGCTACGGCCGGTCGGACTTCTATCTCGACGCGGACGGCAACGAGCAGTCGATGGCGGCGCTCGGGATCACCGATCATGTCGCGATCCATATCCGTTCGGACGGCTACACCGTGTACCCGATGGAGCGGGGCGAGCAGGTCTGGAGGATCGCGAAGACGATCATCCAGAATGCGCGGAACACGCGGGACTCGGATCGGATCAGGTCGCTGCGCGGCGACGCGATGTACCTGCCGGGGGTGGCGGCATGAACGCCGAAGAGGCCCCGGAGCAGCCGGGAACCGATGTCGAGATCTCGACGCAGGCGACGGAGATCGCACCTGCACATCCGACCGGTGACGACGGTCAGGAGTGGGGCTCGGAGAGCCTGCTGCGGTTCGTTCGTGATCTGAAGCTGGCGTACCAGGCGGCGACGATGCTCGTCGGCACGTCATTCGTCCCGGCTTCGTACAACGGGAAGCCGACCGAAGCGGCAGCCGCGATCGTCACCGGGCAGGGCCTTGGCCTTGACCCTCTCGCGTCGCTGCGGTCGATGGACGTCATCCAGGGGACGCCGGCGTTCCGGGCGATCACGATCCGGGCCGTCGTGCAGTCGCATGGTCACGAGATCTGGGTGGAGGAGTCGACCCAGCAGCGCGCGATCGTGAAGGGCAGGCGTCGGGGTGACGCGAATGTGGTCACGTCGATGTGGGACATGGACCGTGCGCGGCGTCTTGGCCTCACGAACAAGACGAACTGGAAGGCGCAGCCGGAGGCGATGCTCGTCGCCCGCGCGACGGCGGAGGTCGGCCGGTTGATCGCGGCGGATGCGTTGCTCGGCATGGCGTACTCGATCGAGGAGCTCGAGGACGGCGTCGTGCCGGAGTCGACGTCGGCGCCGGTGGAAAAGCCGAAGGCGACGCGGACGGTCGCGCGGAAGTCGCGCACGTCGGCGCCGGTCGACGCACCTGAGCCGGAGCCCACGCCGGAGGAGCGGGAGGTTCTGCCGGACAACCCGATGCGGCTGACGCCGGAGGAGATCGCCGAGTACGGCATGGATGGCGGTGAGCAGGCATGATCACCGAGCGAGATCTTCCGATTCAGCACCGGATCCCGGCCGCTGTCAAGGCACGCACTCCGCTGGTCTACGGCTCTAGCGGTGAGGTCCTCGGGATCGACTACCGGCAATCACCGTTGGCGGCGCCCGAGGTGCGGGTGCCGGGCCGGATCCCGGTGCACGCCGTGCTCCCCGGGGACGGGATCCGTGCTGGTCGGGAGGTGGTGACCGTGCTGCGCATTCGTGGCGGCGCGGCCCCCACCGCCTCCGGGCATCTGATCTGCCGCACCGCGGCGGGCTGCGAGATCGCGTTCGAGGTCCGTCCGTTCGACCGGGTCGAGGTCGTCAGCGTGGGCGCGTTCACTCCGGCGGGTGTGCTGTGACCGGGCAGGAGATCATGACCTGGCCGAACGGTGAGGTCGTCGATGTCGAGTCGATCGAGGCGTACGCGGAGGAGGCGCGCTTGGTCGCGCACCCGCTCGATGACGGCACGATCCGCACGCCCGACTGGGTGATTGCGTCCCTTGCGGACGTGTCCCGGTGGGCGTCGCGGATGGTGCTGATCATCGAGAACGCGGAGACGTTGAAGCGGCAGGCGTCCGCCGATCTCGCGGATGCACGCGCTCAGGCGGTGTTGGACGCGGCGGGGTTTCCCGTCCGGGAGCAGGCGTCGAGGGTGCGGCTCGCGACGATGGAGCAGCGGAAAGCGTACGACCGGGCGGTCGTCGCGTTCGAGAAGGCCCGCCGTGTGGGGAACCTCCTCTCGGACTACACCGGCCGGGTGCAGTCGATCGGGAAGCAGGTCGAGCTGACGTACCGGCATGGGGGTGTGTCGTGAGCACGCTGCTGGACGAGGAGACGGTGGTCCTCGACGCGCTCGACTTCGAGATCCCGTGCGCGCGCGGCGGTCATGACGCCGAGTTCTTCGTCAAGTGCCGCGGGTGCGACCTGAACGCCGGGAACCTCTGCGCCCGTCACCTGGCCAACGTCCGCCGCAGGGTGGAGGACATCGTTCGGGCGGGGATATTCATCCCGCGGTGCGCGTTCTGCGGCCGGCCTGCGATGTCGTTCGACGAGGCGTACAAGGTGGTGCCGCTGTGAGGGCGGGGGAGTTCGCCGCGAAGACCGTCCGGCATGCGTTCTTCGAACGAGAGCGGGAGGCGTGCTTCCGATGCCGGCGCCCGCTCCGGTTCGAGGACCGCGGCATCGGGTGGTCCGCCCATCACCGGATCCCGCGCGGGTCTGGCGGGATCGGGGCCAAGAAGGGCAGCCCGTACGAGCTGCTCATCTCGGGGATCGCGAACTGCCTGATCCTCTGCGGGTCCGGGACGACCGGATGCCACGGGTGGGTCGAGGCGCACAGGGAACTCGCCCGGGATCACGGGCTGCTGATCCTCCGCCTGGGGATCGAACGGAGCCCGGCGGGGATCCGGGTCAAGAGGTTGGACGGCACGTGGTGGCTGCTCACGAGCGGCGGCCTGGCCGTGGAGTGCGAAGAAGGGATGGGGCGATGAGTAGGGCTGAGGGGTTCGCGGCCGTGCCGAACTGGATGATCCGCGACAAGCGGGTGCCGCGGAACGCCGTCCTCGTGTACGCGTCGCTGGCGTCGCGGTCGGGGCTGGGCGGCATCCACCCTTCGCAGGCGACGATCGCGGCGGAGTCGGGGCTGAGCGAGCGCACGGTGCGCAGCATGCTCCGTGAGCTCGAGGACTTCGGGGTCATCCAGAGGATGCGCCGCACCACCGGTAGCCGGGGTCGCGGGAACAGGCTTCCGGATGGGTACACGCTGCATCCGAATGGCCGTATCGACCTGGCGGCAGATTCTGCCGGTAGCAACTTCCAACCGGAAGACGAGGACGTGCAACCGGCAACCGAAGGGCATGCAACCGGCAAGGAGCTGCAAGGCACTCTTCTTATAGAGGTAGAACCCGTAGAGGTAGAACCCGGTGAGGTAGCGCCGCGCAAGCGCGGCTCCCGCATCCCGGAACCCTTCATGCTCACAGCCGAGATGAGGGCGTGGGCGGCAGCCGAAGTGCCCGGTCTCGACGTCGACGCGCACACCCGCGAGTTCGTGGACTATTGGCGTGCCGAGTCGGGCGCGAAGGCCACGAAGCTCGACTGGCTCGGCACGTGGCGGAACTGGATGCGCAAGGCGCACCGGTGGAGCCTGCCGAGGCAGGGCCGGCCGAGTCCGGATGACCGGGTTCGGGATGGCATCGATCGTGGTGCGCGTCTGGCCGCGATGGTCGGGCAGGAGGCCCTCGGATGAACATCCAGGAGACGAACCAGCTGCTCATCCGGATCCAGGTGATCGACAACCGGCAGATCGGGGATTCGACGGTCATCGCTTGGCATGAGCTCGTCGGGGACCTCGACTACGGCATGGCTGTGGAGGCGGTGAAGCTGCACCAGCGGGAGAGCACGGCGTATCTGACGCCGGCGCATGTCCGGGCGGGTGTGGAGCGGATGCTGCTCGCCAGCCTGGGTGAGCGGGAGGACGAGTGGGGGAACCGGATCGAACCGGATGCCGTCGCCCTCGCGGCGTATCGGTGTGCGGTCTCGGGGCGGAAGGAGATCGGATCGTGATGTCCGAGTACGTCGACGAGGCCCCGCCCGAGGACCCCTACGCGACGACACCGGCGCCGGTCGACACGGCCGTGTTGATCGAGCAGCGTGTGATCGGGGCGGCGATGCGGCACCCGCACCAGATCCCCGACATGCAGCGCGCGGTCACAGGCGGCGACTTCCACGACCTGCGGCTCGGCGCGATCTTCAACGGGCTGATCGGCCTGCACGCGACCGGCGCGCCGACCGACTACCTCGCCGTGTACGACCGCCTGCAGTCGTGGGACGTGCGCGGCATCGAACTCAACGACCTGTCCCGCTGGCAGGACGACACCACAGGCGACGGCGTGTACTGGGCCGGGCTCGTCCGTGAAGCATCCGTCCGGCGCCTGCTCGCCGACGTGGGCCAGCGCCTGCAGCACCCCGACACCGACCCGGGAGTCGCACTCGCCCGTGCACAGCAGGACCTCCGCACGATCACCGACATGCAGTCCGCCGGCGGGAAGTCGGTCCGATGGCTGCGAGACGTGCTCGACGTGCCGGAGGAGGCCGACGCGTACGACTGGGTGATCCCGGACCTCCTGGAACGGCAGGACCGGCTCATGCTGTCGGCGGCCGAGGGATCGGGGAAGTCGACGATGCTGCGGCAGATCGCGATCCTCGCGGCCGCTGGGATTCACCCGTTCCAGTTCAACCAGATCGACCCGGTCAACGTGCTCGTCGTCGACGCGGAGAACTCGGAGCGGCAGTGGCGGCGGGCAGCCCGAGGCCTGGCTGACACTGCAGCGCAGCGCGGCCGCCGTGATCCACGCAATCACCTGGCCCTGCACTGCGTGCCTGTGATGGACGTGACCCGGGCGAACGACCTGGGCCAGCTGCACAGGTGGATCGACGAGTGCGAGCCCGCCCTAATGCTGCTGGGCCCGCTCTACAGGGTCGCGGGCGGGTCGTCGCTGAACACGGACGAGGACGTCGCCCCGCTGCTGGCCGCACTGGACAGCATCCGTGAACGGGGCGTGGCGATGCTCCTCGAGGTCCACGCCGGTCATGCACGTTCGACGTCGGGTGAGCGTGAACTGCGGCCGCGTGGATCGTCCGCGCTGCTCGGCTGGCCCGAGTTCGGTCTTGGCCTGCGCCGCGACAAGAAGGTCGAGGGCCGGCATCCGACTTTCTCGCTGGTGCGTTGGCGTGGGGACCGTGACCGGCGCGACTGGCCGGACCGTCTGGTCCGCGGGCAGATCTTCCCGTGGGAACCGAGCTTCTGAGGAATGGGGATGGATATGGGACAGGAAGGGCAGGAGCGCACGCTGAGCGCTCCGAATGACATGGGTGTGGTTCGCACCGCTCCGAACGATTCGGGGCCGTCAGCGGCGCGCAGGGCGCGTCTGATCGATGGGGACGCAGCGGAGGCGTTCTGCCGGGAGCGGGCGGAGCGCATGAAATCGCCGATGGGTGCGGCGATCTATGCCGGTCTGGCGGATCGGATCAAGCGGGGCTTCTTCGCCCCAGAGGGGAGCGGGAAGTGATCGAGCGTGAGGAGATCAAGTTCCTGGCCGCGGCGGACTTCACGGACGACTGCCGGGTGTCGGTGCAGCTGCGCAAGCGCCGCACCACGATGACCGTCCCGGAGGCACGTGCGTTCCGCCGTGAACTGGACGTCGCGATCGGGGAAGCATCCCGCGCGGCGGACGACCTCCTGCACCGTGACGTGCCGCCGGCCGGGTTCGACATGCTGCTGGGGCCGGAGCCGACCGACGTGGAGGAACCATGAGCACCAAGTCATGCGCGGTCGATGGGTGCCGCCTCGCGTACCGGAGCGGCGGCTTCTGCTGGAAGCACCTGGCCGAAGCTCACGCTAACGGGTCGGTGGTTCGCGACCTGCGCTTCTCCGAGAACCGTCCCGAGCTTGAGCCAGTTGCGTGCGGGGTCGAGGGCTGTGAGAGTCCTGCGAAGTACCGGAAGAAGCGGCTGTGCAATGCGCACTACCTGCGGATCTGGAATCACGGGGATACGGCGCTACCGGCGCCGCTCACGCTGGCGGAACGTCTCGACGAGGGGATCGCCTCACGAGACGGCTGCTGGCTCTGGGGTGGTCCGATCTCGACAGCGGGGTATGGCCGCATCGGTAGTGAGTACGCGCATCGCATCTCCCACGAGGTCTACATCGGACCCATCCCTGATGGCTACCAGGTCGATCATCTGTGCTTCGTTCGCCGTTGCGTGAACCCCGCACATCTTGAAGCCGTGACCCAGGCCGAGAACCTGCGCCGGGAACGGTTGCGGATGTCGCGGCGCACCGATGGCACGTGGGAGAAGGCGTCATGAGCAAGCAGATCGCGGTGAAGGACCGCGTCCACGCCCCATCCGCGTACCCGAACCGTGGGTACTGCGGGACGACCGACCTGTTGAACGTCACCGAGGACTGGCGTTTCGTGACGTGCCCGAACTGTGCTGCTGCACGACGAGCAGACGAGGAGGCACGCTGATGCCGCTCTCATACCCACCCATCCGCCCGGTCGTCATCGACGGTGTGAAGCGCTGGACCGCCACCTGCCGCACCTGCGGGCAGGACGTCGTCCGCACACCGCAACTCACGAAGACTGCCGTCGAGGAGATGCGCCGCGTGCACGGCTTCGAGGCCGACTGCACCCGCCGGATGCCCTGCCGGGTCATCGGCTGCACCGCCGCGATCAGCCACCACCACCACACCGCCGCCGGCGTCGTCCTCGTCGACTGGTGCACATGCGAGGAGATGTCATGACCGGTAAGCCGCAAGTCTGCACGCATCACGGATGCGACCGGAAGCCCGTCGCCCGTCGCCTGTGCCGCAAGCACTACCAGGCCGCATGGAAGGCCGACGAGCTCGGCGTGCACAAGAAGTTGCCACCGCGCGTGAAGGACCCGAAGGTCTGCCCGCCGGAGCACAAACACGCCGGGTCGCTGGTCTGCTACAACCTACACCAGTGCAGGTGCGTGCCGTGCGTTGAGCACCGCGGTGAGGCTGACCAGCGGCGGAAGAAGGACAAGGCGTACGGCCGGTACGACAACGGCCTCGTCGACGTGACCCCGGTTCGGGAGCACGTTCTCATGCTGGGCGAGTACGGCATCGGCTACAAGCGTGTCGCGCAGCTCGCCGGGTTCAAGTCCTCCACGCCCGTGCGGACCATCATCTGGGGCCGGATGGACCCGGGCCCGAGGTTCGGGGAGATGCAGAAGCGGGTGAAGCGGGAGACGGCGGAGAAGATCCTTGCCATCCAGCCGGTGATCGAGAACCTCGCACCCGGGCAGAAGGTCGCATCTGTCGGCGCGATCCGCCGTCTGCAGGCGCTCGTTCATGCCGGATGGTCGATGTCGAAGCTCGCACAGCGTCTGGACCTGTCGCCGTCGAACTTCGGGTCGCTCATGGAGCGGGATGAAGTGCTCGTGTCGACGTGGATTGCGGTGCGTGACCTGTTCGTCGAGCTGTGGGATCAGGAGCCGCCGCACGCCGACTGGCACGACAAGACCGCCTACTCACGCTCGAAGCGCTACGCGCAGGCCCGCGGGTGGCTTCCCGCACTCGCGTGGGACGACATCGACACCGACCCGGCACCCGCCGTGGTCGAGGCGGACGAGACAACGAAGGGCGAACGGGTGCTGGAGGACGTCGAGTGGCTGCTGGATGCCGGGGAGCCGGTGACGCAGATAGCGCAGGCGGTGGGTCGGCGGCTCGACGCGATCGCGAAGCTCGCGGAACGTCACGGGAGGGTAGACCTCGCCCGTCACTTCTGGGGGAAGGCAGCATGACCCACCCGATTCCAGTGTTCACAGAGACTCTGCTCCATCCGGAGCCGTGGATGCAGTGGGCGTCGTGTGCCGACGTCGACCCGGACGCGTTCTTCCCGGAGAAGGGCGGATCCACGAAGGACGCGAAGAGCATCTGCGCCGGGTGCGCTGTGCAGGCCGAGTGCTTGGAGTACGCGCTGCAACACGATGAGCGCTTCGGCATCTGGGGTGGCCTGTCGGAGAGGGAACGCCGACGACTGAAGGGGAAAGCAGCATGACCGATATCAGCATGGCGATCGACCCGGACGCCGCACGCCGCCATTGGGAGCGCCGCCTGGAGTACCACCTGGGTGTGGTGCCGAAGCTGCTGGGTGCGATGCTGGCCCTCGCGGCCCCGTCCGTGGGGGTGTCGAGGGGCGGTTCACAGTTCGACCGGCCGCAGATCACCGGCGGCGGGTACTACGACAGCACCCCGACAGCGAACGTCGACGACCGGGCCGCGGCGGATGCCGTGTACCTGTGGTCACTGCTCGCCGAGTACGCCGAGTCCGTGTCGGAATGGCTCGGCGCTGGCACCCGCATCCCGGGCAAGTGCCCGGGGTCGTCGCAGGCCGCGCACGACACGGCCCTGCTGATCGTGGGGGTGCTGATCGACCATGCGACCGAGATCTGGGAGCACAGGGTGCTCGAGGACTTCGAGCAGGAGATGTTCCGTGAGGTGCGGCGGCAGCAGTACCGGTATCTGCCGTCGTGGGACGGGCTTCCGCAGCATGCCCGGGACTGCCTTGGCGATGCTGAATACCCGGGGTGTGCGGCTGAACGACGAGTCCGCGCGAGGTGGATTGACGACCCCGCAGGAGGCCTCAGGCCGATCCAGATCGTCACGTGTGGTGCATGCGGATATGTCTACAGATCAGAGTCGGAGGAGTCATGACCAGGCCATCGTGCACAGTCGAAGGATGCGGCAGAGCGCATGAAGCACGAGGCCTCTGCCACGCCCACTACCTACGCTTTCGCCGCCACGACGACGTCCAGGCGGATCGCCCAATCGGTGACGGAACGCAGGGATGCAGATTCCCCGGCTGCGACCGTCCGCACGACAGTCAGGGGATGTGCAGATCTCACCGCGCCCAGAGCGACCGGGGCGCGGAGCTGTCGCCCATCCGGAGATTTGTGTTTGGCACAGCGCGCGAGCGCTTCGAAGCGAGGATCGTCCGAGGTCCAGGGTGCTGGGAGTGGTCAGGGACCATCAGCAGCACGGGCTATGGCCAGGTAAAGATCGACGGCAGGCACGTGGCGGTTCACCGACTGTCGTACGAATTGCACGTGGGCCCCATCCCGGACGGGCTTGTGATCGACCATCTGTGCAGCAATCGCAAGTGCGCCAACCCCGCGCATCTCGAAGCCGTGACCCAAGCGGAGAACGTTCGAAGGGCACGTGCATGAGGGCTTCTGAGCGGGCTGTGAGGGTGCGGTGGGTGGATGACCCGAAGGGTGGTCCGAGGCCGCGGCAGGTGGCGGCGTGCCGGGTGTGTGGGCAGGTGTATGGAAGCGAAGGAGTCAATTCATGAGTGAGGACGCTATGGAGATCGCGCTGCCCCGCACCCGTGCGCATTTCAAGGCCGTAAGTGGTCCCTGCGGCTGCGGTTCCGCACGAACCCGAAGATCAAGGTGCCGACGAACAGGATCACACCGATGATCGCAAGCCAGAGGAGGCCATTGATGGCGAACCCAGTGACCGCCAGCACGGCCCACACCACGAGCAAGATGACGAGGACTGTCCACATGTTGGTCACGCTACGCGCATCCGCCGCGGATAGATACCGGTTCGCCGAAGGTCACCTGGCGCTGCCGTTCACCCGCGAGGGTCGGGGCTCTGGGAGGGGATATCGCGTGGCTTCAACGCCCGTGCACGCTTCACCTCAGCAGCACGGTCCTGGGTGGCCTGAGTGGGCGCGTATGGATGCCAGTGCCTCGCGACTGCTCGCACCCAGCTCGTGGACGGTTCCGGCGGGATCACGGCGAACGCCGGGGTTCCCCCGTCGTCAGCCCACCGGTCTGTTGCGCGTCTGTCCGAGTCATCATCGGACGGGGAGTGTCTGTTCATCTCCTGATCGTACGCGCCGAACATGTGTGCGTTCACAGTCGGGATTCGGTCGACGTCCTGCACGTATCTGGGCGACGTGCATCAACGGCGAGAACGGGAGCGAAAGATGTCGATGATGCTCCCGACACCCGACCCCGCGGCGAGACCGATTCCCACACCCAGCATCCGTCGTGCGACGGAGATTGCATGCGCACTGTCCACCACAGGGGCCCGAACGGAGTGGGGGTCTCACATCCCCCGATCGTGAGACCCCCTGGGGTCTGGACCCCCCATCTGCCAACCCTCCGGAGGCAGGAACATCAGGATGCGTCAGAGCCCGGCATCCAGCAAGCCTCAAGGCAGCATCTTGAGCAAATCTTGCGGAATACCGCACCCGCTCACGAACAGGAGCCTCCAGATGGCTGAGTACCTCACCTACCGGGAAGCCGCGAAGGTCACACGCCGATCGGTCGTCACCATCAAACGCTGGCGCCGCAACGGCATGCCGATGGGCTGGGAGATGCGGGACGGCCAACGACACCGCGTCGTCGACGAACGCATCCTCAAGACGTGGTGGCGTGAGCGGATGACCGCGGACCCCGTCTGGCAGGCACGACTACGCAAGATGCGGCGAGAACGCGAGGAAGCGACACGCCGGAACCACGATTTGCCAAGCTCCCGTTGAACCCCCGTACCTTGATGATCAGACAGGAATGACAGAAGCGCCCAGGTCACGCGACCGGGCGCTTCTTCAGTTCTAACGAGAAACTCCCGCACCTGCTGGTAACAGGCCGGGAGCATGACCGACTCGGGAAGGAGTCGATGTGATGAACGATAGCGCACTGAATAGGTGGCGTTCGAAGATCGAGAAGAACGACGACGGCTGTTGGATCTGGGCGGCATCGCTCGGGGGCGGCGGCTACGGCAAGTTCTTCTTCGATGGCGCGTACCGCTCCGCCCACAGGTGGGGATGGGAAGCGCTCGTCGGCCCCATACCGACTGGGCTGGATCTCGATCACCTCTGCCGGAATCGTCGCTGCGTGAACCCGGATCATCTGGAGCCGGTTACCCACCGCGAGAACATTCGTCGCGGCATGCAGTCGCGCGGCCGAGGTGATGTCGAGTCCAAGTGCCCATCAGGGCACGTTCGAACGTCCGCGAACACCAGGGTGGACAAGCGGTTCAAGTCGCTCGTCTGTCGGGATTGCGCGCGCGAGGCATTGCGTCGACACCGTGCTCGAGTCGGCTCTCGTTAGATCGTCGTTTCCTGTGGGTCCCCACCCCTCGGGCGGCCGGTTCCCAGTCCGGCCGCCCCACAGGCTCAACCCTCGGCGAGGATCTCGTTTACCCGCGCTCGCACACGCTCAACATCCAGATGAACATCGTCAGAGTCCGTCGACAGATCGAGCTCGACCGCGTCTGCTGTATCGAGTCCCTGCTCACGCAGCTGCTCGGCTACCGCTTGCGCTGTTTCCTCGTAAGTCGTCTCCATGAACATGTTCTTCAGGTCCTTGGCGAAGTCCCCAAACCCACTTGCGCTCATCTCCACTCCCATCTCGTCGGTCGTCCTGCTGAATGCAGGACGTGCCTATCGAGAATACGAGGGGCCGCCGACGTGGGAGCGAGCGCGGGTGTATCAACCCTGGTAGTCGGGGTTCGTCTTCCGGAACGTCACCGTCGACGCCCGCGACAACGCGTTCTTGTGCTCAGCGACAACCTCGTACTCGTCGTTCAGCATCTTCGCCATGTACTTCCGGCCTCGCCGGTCGGAGACCACGAAGTTCTTCGTGACGATCAGGTACGGGTCGCGCATGTTCTTGCCCATGCCCGCACACTATCGGCACCCACCGACGTTGACCAGGGGAGGACCGCATGGCCGCGATCACCAACCCACGAACCGGGCTCACCGTGCACGTCCCCGACGACGTCGCCGACTCCTACACGGGCCGCGGCTGGTCCCGCCCAGGCACCCCAGCACCCACGCTCGAGACGCTCACCATCCGCGAGCTACGGGCACTCGCAGACCAGCGTGGCGTCGACCTCACCGGCGTCCGACGCAAGACCGACATCCTCTCCCGCCTGTCATGAGCACCCAACGCGTCAACACCAGGGCATGGGCGAAGTTCAAGCGCGAGTTCTTCCAGCAAGGGAAGACGCTCGACGAGGCCGGAGATCCAGCCGCGAACTGCTGGCTCTGTGGGCAGCGCGTGGACTACACCGTCCCACCGAACTCGACGCCCGACTCCCACAACCTCGACCACTTCTACCCGGTCGCCTCCCACCCCAACCTGCAGCACGACCCCGCGAACGCCCGACACAGCCATCAGGACTGTAATGTGCGGCGAGGCAAGGATGCGCCGATGCCAGGCATCGGGATTCTGAGCCGTGATTGGTAGAATGAGAACGGCCCCAAACCAGGTGGTGGAACACCTGCCGGGGCCTGACCCTGAATCGAACTGAACTCGATTGGAGGGCTGCGATGCAGTCTACCGAACCCACCATCTGCACCATCGACGGATGCGAAAAGCCGGTGAAGCGCAAGGCGCTCTGCTACGGCCACTACATGAAGCAGTGGCGCTACGGCGATCCGCTCCACGTGCCGTTCAAGCCGAAGCATGATCTCCTGGGGGAGAGGTTCGGCGCATTGGTAGTGGCCGAGTACATCCCCGCTAAGCGGTCCGAAGGCGGGAGCTTGTGGCTTTGCCGATGCGACTGCGGAAGAGTCACGCGGGTGCGTACCGGCGACCTTCGGCGCGGCTCGGCGCAGTCCTGCGGCGGCGCGCATCACCGGTACCAAGACGTCATCGGGATCGGTGGTGCGCACGACCGCGTGAAGCGGATGCATGGTAGTGCGAGCCAGCACCGATGCGTCGACTGCGGCGGCCTTGCAGCGCACTGGTCGTACGACCACCGAGACGAGAACGAGCGGATCGACGACAAGCGCGGTCCGTACAGTCTCGACCCGGCTCACTACGAAGCGCGCTGCGTGCCGTGTCACAAGCGCTTCGACCTCGACTACCTGGCTCGCATCGCGTAGCCAGCCTCACCTCCGAAAGACCCCGTGTCGCCTTGTGCACCGGGGTCTTTCGCATGCTCGGGCAGGAGAGACGACATGGCCACTCCCGCATGGGTCCGCAAGCGCCGCCAGCGCGAGAGAGCGGAAACCGCCATCGGCCGCGCCGAGCTGCACCTCCAAGCCCTCGAACGCATCGAGAAGGAAGACGCCGAGGCAGCGAAGGAATGGACACCACGCCGTGGCATGAGCTTCGCCAGCGAGGGGTCATCATGAACCGCCTCGAACTATGGATAGCCGATGCCCCCGCGTGGGTCGTCGTGCCTACCCTCGTCGCCTCCGCTGCGCTCATCGCCTGCGCGGTGGGTATCCCGGTCGGTCTCTGGCTCGCAACCGCGCTCTGAGGCACGCACAGAGCCTTCCAGCACCACCCCACGAGGGGGAGGGGCGTCAACATCGCCAGAAGGCCCAACACACGGCACACCTCCCGCCCGGCCTCTTCCTCTCCCCCCGATTGTGGGGGCCTGAAACTACCAGGGGGTGACCCGTCATGGCGAAGGCCTCGCCGCGGCCGCACAGGGCCGCGTTGACGCGGATGTTGCGGGCTACTGGGCTCGCGCATGTGCCGGAGGAAGCTCCCCTCGTCGAGCTTCTCCGGTCGCTTGCTGACGAGCTGGACAACGGGGGCGGTTCGCGTCCTCGGATCGAGTACCGGAATGCGCTGCGGGACGCGCGCGCGGTTCTGAACTCGACGGTTCGTTCTCCTGTGCGGAAGGCGCCGGATGTGTCAGAGCCGGAGATGGACGAGAAGCCGGATCCGGAGCCTAAGCCGAATGACCTGGCCGCGTTCAAGCAGCGGAAGGGCATCAGCGCGTAGCCGAGGAGGGTCATGTCTCTCGTCCTCGAAGCGCCGGCGGTGGAGTCGTGGCAGACGCCCGAGTATCTGGCGGTCGTGAACACCGTGGCGCCGCTCAAGGGTGCGAAGCATGTCGGGTGCACGGAGCCCCGGATCGGGACTCCCCCGTTGCGCCCGTTGACGCCGGAGACGTCGCTCGGGTTCGAGGTGATCGAGTTCGCCGAGCAGATCCTGAAGGTGATCTTGTACCCGTGGCAGCGGGCGCTGCTGATCCGTGCACTCGAGCTGCTCCCGAACGGTGAGTACCGGTTCCGGCGGATCGTGGTGCTCGTCGCCCGGCAGCAGGGCAAGACGACGCTCGCCGGGGTGCTGGCTGCGTGGTGGCTGTTCGTCGACTCGGCTCGTCACCCTGACCGGGTGCCTCCGATGAAGTTCAAGGTCGTCGGTGTCGCGCAGACGCTCGACATCGCCCGTGAACCGTGGGATGTCGTGAAGCTGTGGTGCGACCCGAAGCCGGAGACGGCGGAGGATGCCGAGCTCGCGATCGAGTCGCTGCAGGACGCGACCGCGAAGGTCACGGACACGAACGGTAAGGAGCGGATCACCGCCCGGTCCCGCGCCCACTATGAGATCCGGGCGGCGAAGAACGCACGCGGTAAGCCGGCCGCGAAGGTCCTCATGGATGAGGGCCGGGAGCAGAAGGACTGGTCGGGCTGGAACGCAGTCTCGCAGACGACGAAAAGCTTCTGGAACGGTCAGCTGTGGCTGGTGTCGAACGCTGGCGACTCGACGGCTGTGGTGCTGCGGCAGCAGCGTGACGCGGGGATCGCTGACCGTGACGCGTGGAAAGAGTACGTTGAGAAGGGCTTCGTTTCCGCTGAGGAGTACGCGAACTCGCATGACGTGTCGTTGGGCCTGTTCGAGTGGTCGGCACCGGACGGGTGCGAGAAGGACGACGTCGCCGGGATCCTGCAGGCGAACCCTTCGATCGGGTACGGGGCGATGACTGTCGCGTCAGCGCTCGCTGACATTCGCGGGATGACGGATGCCGGGTACCGCACGGAGGTGCTGTGCCAGTGGGTCACGTCCCGGGTGGCTCCGTTCATGGATCCGAAGTGGGGCGACCTCGCGGATGCACCGAAGGTCGACGGACGTGGCGTCCTCGTCGCGGCCGGGTCGCAGATCAGCGAGGACTCGCACATGGTGATCGGTATCGACACGTCGTGGAACCGGTCAATGACCTACGTGTCCGTCGCCGGGTACCGGGATGACGGGCTGATCCATGTGGAGATCATCCGCATGCGTGCGGGCATGCTGTGGGTGGTCCCCGAGGTGAAGCGGATCGCCGAGGCGCAGGGCATCCGGCACGTCGCCGTCCAATCGCGAGGCTGCCCGGCGGCGGACTTCGTACAACCGTTGAAAGAGGCCGGGCTCGAGGTCGTCGAGATCTTCGGCACGACCATGCTCAACTCCGCGGGCCGGTTGAAGGACCGGGTACGGGACGAGCTGCTGCGGCACAGGGGGCAGCCGATCCTCGACATGGCCATGGCGAACGGTGTCGCGAAGCAACTGTCCGGGATGGACGTGTGGGACCGTGCCGGGTCCGTCGTGGATGTGGCACCGGCGGTCGCGGTGACGAACGCTGTCCTCGCATTGGAAACCACCGAGAAGCCCGAACCCCAGGCGAGCGCGTACGAGGACCACGACCTGCTCGTCCTGTGACCACATGGAGGTGAGCATGCGCGAGCTGAAGACGCTCACCGGGCGACCGGTGGTCGTGTGCACGGACGGTGCGACGCTGCGAGGCGTCGTCGAGTCCGCCACGCGGGCGTTCGTCACCCTCGTCGACGTCGAGGACGTTGACCGTCCGATCCCGGCGCCGATCGCTGGTGCTGTCCTCATCCCCGCCCGGCGGGTCAAGTACGTGCAGGTGGTGATCTGATGGCCTACTTCGAGACGCTCGCCGACCTGTCGGAAGGGCTCGGCGGCCGAGGTATCGAGGTCGTGGACCCGCCGGTTGACCTGCTGAACTGGGATGACCGGCTTGAGTACGGGCCGGCGTGGCGGAACCAGCCGTCCGTCCGTAAGGTCGTCGGGTTCATCGCCCGCAACGTCGCGTCGACACCGCTGCACCTGTTCCAGTTCAATGCCCAGTTCGATCGGGAGCGCATCCGAGAGGGCGAGCTCGCACAGCTGCTACGTCGCCCGTCGCGCGCACCGGCGATGACTGCGATGCGTTTTTGGGAACGGCTGATCATCGACGGGCTGCTGCACGACAAGTGGTGCGCACAGATCGTCCAGCATGAGGACGGGTGGGAGCTCGTCCGCATCCCCGCATCGCGCGTGAGCTTCGAGGGTGACTGGCTCGGCCGGATCGAGAAGGTGAAGATCACTCGGAAGGATGGCTCCACGTGGGATGCCGACCCGAAGAACTTCATCCTCGATGTCGGCTACTCGGAGCGGGGCACGAACGGCACATCGCCACTGCGCACGCTGCAGGCGATCCTCGACGAGTCACGAGAGGCAGTCGAGTACCGCCGGTCGATCTGGAAGAACGGCGCCCGCGTCCCGATGGTCATCGAACGCCCAGTCGCTGCCGGGAAGTTCGAGGAGTCCGCGTTCCTGCGGTTCAAGAACTCCTGGCGCAAGTTCATCAAGGGCGGCGGGGAAGAAGGCGGTACCCCGATACTCGAGGACGGGATGACGGTCAAGGAAGTGACTGCGTTCCGGCCCCGGGACACGCTCGATCTGGAAGGCCGGAAGCTGACCGACATCGAGGTGTGCTCGGCGTACTACATCGCCCCCGAGCTGATCGGCGCGCGGGAGGGCACGTTCTCGAACATCAAGGCGTTCAAGGACATGCTGTACGGTCCGAACCTCGGCCCGTACTTCACGGCGTGGGAGCAGGCACTGAACGCGTCGTTGCCTCCGCTACTCGCTCCGAAGGATGAGGTCTATATCGAGGCGAACATCGAGGCGAAGATGCGCGGCTCGTTCGAGGAGCAGATCGACTACATCTCGACAGCTGTCGGTGCCCCGGTGCTCACCAGGAACGAGGCGCGCAGCCGACTCAACCTGGCGCACATCGAGGGCGGCGACGAGCTGGTGACGCCGCTGAACGTTCTCATCGGTGGGCAGGCGTCCCCGCAGGACGGCAAGGCGCTCGACGATGTGCTGCTCAAATTCCAGCAGCGGCAGCGCGACGTTGTGCGGCGGCAGAAGCTGGCCGGCTCCACGGAATGGTGGGACCGGGAGCGCTGGGACAGGGAGCTGGTAGACGACCTCACGAAGGCCGGGATGGATGCCGAGCTCGCCGCAGAAGTGGCTCGCCGACAGAACGACAACGCGGAGGCGGAGTTCTCCGCAGGAGGGAGCGCGTCATGACGATGCTCACGAAGACGATCGACGTTGAGGTGAAGGCGATCGGAGACGAGGACTCCGGACTGTTCCAGGCGTACGCGTCCGTGTTCAACAACGTCGACTCGTACGGCGACATGGTCGTCCCCGGCGCGTTCATCGACGCGCTGAAGGAGTATGGCGCGAAGGGCGAGGGTATCCCGCTGTACTGGCGGCACCGCATGGACGACCCGTTCATGAACCTTGGCGCGACCACCGAGGCCCGGGAAGACGAGCACGGACTCTGGACGGAGTCGCAGCTCGATCTGACGAACGAGGCATCGAAGTACGCGTACAAGCTCCTTCTCGAGGGGCGGGTCCGGCAGATGTCGTTCGCGTACGACATCCTCGAGGCTTCATGGGTCGAGCGGAAGCCCGAAGACGGCGGGTCGTACTACGAGCTGCGCAAGCTCCTCATCCACGAGATCTCCATCGTGCCGGTCGGTGCGAACCAGGAGACCGAGATCCTCGCCGTGAAGTCCGCACGTGATGCGGCTGTCGCGGCGCTCATAGACGCCCGCCAGAAGGCGGACGACGCGGCACTGACCCCGGATGGGTCGGTGTCTGTGGACGACCAGGGAACGGCAGACGAGCCGACCGACGCCAACGCTGAGGAGCCCGACGGGGCCAACGCCGAGGAGCAGAAGTCCGGACCGTCCGCGCAGCACCTGGGGCTCATCAACATCTACGCGGCCCAGTAGGACCGCAGAAAGCGAGAGATCGATGAATCTCAAGGAACAGCTCGCGGCGCTCCAGAAGGAGCTCCTCGGCATGCAGGCGAAGGCGAAGTCGGAGAGCCGCGAGTTCACTGACGAGGAGCTGACCGAGATCGAAGCCAAGGGTGCCGAGATCACCGCGCTGAAGACCCGCATCGAGCGGATCGAAGCGTCGGAGAAGGCGCTCAAGGACCTCGTCGAGTTCGGCAAGTCCGACGACTCCGCCGAGGACAACCCGGCGGACTTCAAGGACGTGCCGCTCGGTGAGCGGTTCATGAAGTCCGCCCCGTACCAGGAGTTCGTGAAGGCGCACCCCTCCGGTGTCGGGCAGGGCACGCCGATCAACATCGGCACGGTCCGCATCGGCACGATGAAGGACTTCTTCGTCAACCGCAAGGCGCTCACGTCGCCGCAGGCCCACGTGCAGGACATCCGTGTCCCGATGGTCGACCTCGTCGACCGTCCCGCGCTGAGCCTGCTCGACCTGATCAGCCGTGGTCAGACCGGGGGCAACTTCGAGTACGTGCAGGTCGTCGGGGTCACCCGCAACGCTGCGATCGTGCCCGAGGCGACCGATGGTGACGACGACGACGCACTGAAGCCGGTGTCGGAGCTGTCGACGGCGCTCGCTGACGCGAAGGTCTTCACCTACGCGGACGGCTACGACGTCACCAACCAGCTGCTGTCCGACGCGCCCGCGTTCGCGACCTACATGGACCAGGAGCTTCGCTACTCGCTCGACGCGGTCATCGAGGACATCCTCCTCAACGGCACCGGCACGAACGGGCAGCCGAAGGGCCTCCTGAACACCACCGGTGTGCTCGAGACCGAGTACACCGAGACGGGCGCCATGGGCCTCGTGAAGGCGTCGCGCCGGTCGATCACGAAGGTCACCCGTCAGCAGGGCGGCACCGTGCAGGCGATCCTCGTCAGCCCGGAGGACGACGAAGAGATCGACCTCATGCAGGACGACAACGGTCGCTTCTACGGTGCTGGTCCGTTCAACTCTGGTCCGTCCACGCTGTGGGGTCGCCCGCGCGTCGTGTCGGAGCAGCTCGAGTCGGGTCAGTTCATCCTGGGTGACTTCCGTCAGATCGCGCTCCTCGACCGTGAGGGCCTGTCCGTGCAGGCATTCAACCAGCACAAGGACTACGCCCAGCGGAACATGACCTACGTGCGTGCCGAGCTGCGCGCCGCCCAGGTCATCTGGAAGCCGTCGCGCCTCGTCATCGGCACCAAGGGCACCGTCGAGGGCGGCACCGGCGAGGGTGACGACTGATCGTGGCTGGCGTGATGGTTACGGTCAACGGAGTCCGCTATCGGCGTGAGGACGCTGATCGGCTCGGTCTTCTGAAGAAGCAGGCGGCAACTCCTGTGACGAAGAAGCCCGCGGCGGTCAAGCAGCCGAAGTCGAAGGCGGTAACGCCGGCAACGAAGTAGGAGGTGGTGGGCGTGGCGATCGAACCCATCGTCAGCGAGACAACCCAGGTTGATCCTGGGTTCTGGCTCAAGGCGGCGAACCGGGCTGTCCGGGCCGAGTGCGGGTGGCACGTCGCGCCCATCATCACCGAAGAACTCGTTCTGGACGGCCCGGGCGGCACCACGCTGCTCGTGCCGTCCAAACGGGTCCGCGGCATCATCAGCGCGACCAGTGACGGGCGGGACGTCACCGACAAGGTGCGGTTCTCCCGCCGTGCCGGTGTGCTCACGTTGGAGTCGGGATGGTCGTGCGAGGTCGGCAGCATCGAGCTGAAGATCCAGCACGGGTACGACCTCGACGAGGTCCCGGACGTTGCGGCCCTGATCGTCACGCTGACGAAGCGTGCCGCATCCGGTGGGCCGGTCGTGCAGCAGGCGGTCGGGCCCGCGTCCGTGCGGCTCGCGACGGGCCGGGACGGTGCCGCCCTGGGTGTTCCACTGTTGGAGTCCGAGAAGGACGTCCTGGCACCGTACAAGCTCAACTGGGGGCCGTGATGTCGTGGCTCGACAACCTCGCCGGCGGGCCCACCATGGAGTTCCCCTTTGGGGAGTCTGTGTTCAGGGACAGGCGGCGGCCGGTGCCGAACCCGGCGAACCCTGACCGGCCCCTGCCAGGTTCTTGGGACGACGTCGATACGATCACGGTCGATGGGGCGTTCGTCGCGTCGTCGTCATCGATGGGGAGTGCGGATGCGACCCGGTCGGATGTGCTGACGGCGAAGAGTCTCTACTGCCACCCGGCATCCGATGTGAAGGTCGGTGACCGCATCCGGCGTGGCTCGGAGACCTACTACGTGCATGCTCGGCCGGAGGCTGATGTGAACCCGTTCACGGGGTGGCATCCGGTCGTGGAGATCCCGCTCGAGATGTCGGAGGGCTGAATCGTGGCGAAGGTCAACAACACGTTCTTCGAGGAGCTTGGCCGGTCGCCGAAGGTCGTCGCGTTGGTGAATCAGGTGCGTGACCAGGTCGCGGCGGCTGCTCGCGCGTCAGCGCCGGTCGATTCGGGCGACTACAAGCGGGGCATCATCGCGACAGGGAAGGTCGAGAAGAAGCGGTACGTCGGTCTCGTCGTCGCGACGGATCCGAAGTCGCTGCTGATCGAGTCGAAGATGGGCGTACTCGCGCGTGCATTGAGGAGCGTGGGTCATGGCCGCCGGTGACCCCATCGTCGCCTATGACGACCTTGAGCTGTTCCTGTGCTCCTGGTACCGGTCGCGGATTCTGACGCGTCCTGAGCCCGTCTGTACGGGCGTGCAAGTCGATCGTGTCGAGTTCGAGCCGCTACCGGAGAAGCTGATCGTCATCCGTGACGACGGCGGCCCGGAAACATCCGTCCTGACCGGTGAACGGTCGGTCGGCGTGTCGGTTCTCGCAGGCACCAGAGAGAATCCGTACCCGGCGAAGGAGCTCGCACGGATCGCGTATGCGCTGAGGTCGCAGATCCCGTCCACGGACCCGGGGAACCCGGTGTCGGCGGTGCTCGACTCCACCGCCCCGGTGATGGTCCCGGAAGCGCAGGAGCGTGCCCGGGTCTACTTCACCCTCACTCTTGCGGTCGCTGGTCGGCCGCTCTGAAACCCACCCACAACCATCCCAGGCCCTGCCTCACGGCGGGGCCTTTGTCGTGAAGGAGCAATCATGGTGGCAGACGCCGCTGGAAATGACATTCTCGCCGTTGGCGTCCCCGTCACCGGCTCGATCGGGTTCGCCCCGTTCGGAACCACGATCCCGACGCCGGAGGAAGGCGCAGACCCGGATCTGACGCTCGATTCCTCGTTCGTGAAGATCGGGCTCCTCAAGGAGGACGGTGGCCCGCAGTTCGCGTGGGCTGCTGACGGTGACCCGATCACGTTCTGGCAGGAGGGCTATTCGATCCCGTCCGGTCTCGCGAACGTCACTCTGACGATCACCGCCGCCGAGACACTGTCCGACCGGGTCCGGGAGATCATCGCGGGAATCGCGCCCGACTCGCACGGCTACTTGGAGATCGACGGTGGTGGGCACGCGACCCAGTGGGTCGTGTTCTCGGAGGAGATCTTCAAGAACGGTGCGATCCGTCGCCGTGTCGCCGCGAATGTGACCCTGGCGTCCTCGGAGGAGGACCAGAACACCCGTGGCGAGGTCATGGGCAACGCGTTGACGTTCAACATCCACACCTCGCCGGTGCTGCACAACAAGCACTTCGGTGAGTGGGTGCTGCCCCCGGAGGAGCCCGGCAACGGCGGCGGCACCGATCCCGGCGACGACGACTGACCCCGACTGCGGGGCGCTGTGACCGTGGGTGGCACGGCGCCCCGCTTCACCCACATCCCACCCACACCACCCACGAAAGGACACCCACATGAGCACCGAAGACGAGACCGCAGAGGTTGAGCCGATCCCCGTCCATGCGAAGGCACCGGCGCGGAAGCCGAAGCACATGGTCGTCGGCGACACGTTCTACACGCAGACCCCGGACGGGGAACTGCGGATCCCGCTCCGGTTCAAGACGAAGCTGCTGCGCGTGATCCGTGACCTGCCCGACGAGATCGACCAGCTGTTCGCGCTGCTCGACGGCCTGGGCGACAAGGCCACGTCCGAGGCTCTGGACGAGCTCGACATCTTCGACACGACCGAGGTCGCGGAGAAGTACTTCCAGGCGTGGCAGGAGAAGAACGAGGCACGCCTGGGGGAAGCGCAGCGCTCCTCGCGTTCATAGAGGAGCACCGGTCGGCGATCCGCTGGGACTTCCGACACCTGCTTCACCTATCCGTCGATGACATCGGTGGGCCGGTCACCTGGGGTGAAGCGATCGAACTGATCGTCGAACTCATGAAGGAGACCGGCTCCCACCTCGTGATGGAGCTCTCCGGCCTCACACGCGCCCTGTCCTGGGCGGATATGGCGATGGTTGTGCTCGCCGAGTCGTACCTGAACGCGAACCGAGACCAGAAGAAGCACCCGAAACCGGTGACGCTCTTCGAGATGTGGGAGAAACGCGACACGAACGCGGATGTGACGCCTGAGCGTCGCGCCGAGCTCGAGGCGCAGTTGGAGCGCCGCAGCGCGTTCCGGTAGAGGGGGTGGTCCTGTGGCCTCTGAGGTCGGCAACGGTCAGGTCGCGATCTTCCCCACGTTCAAGGGCTTCCGCCGCGGCGTGATGAAGGAGATCGAGGGGGCCGAGAAGGACGGATCTGCCCGGTTCCGTAAGGGCTTCTCGAAGTCATCCACGACCGCGGGCCGTGACGCCGGTGTCGGGTTCCGTAAGGGCTTCCAAACGGCGAACGCTGACCTCGGCAAGCAGGTGCAGGCAGACGTCACGAAAGCGGCCCGCGCCGTGTCCTCCGCCCGGTTGAAGGAGCAGGACGCAGCGGGGCGGGTGCGTGTCGCTGAGGCGCAGCTCGCGGAGGCACGCAAGAAGCATGCGGCGGACTCGTCGCAGGTGATCCGGGCGGAGGAGCGTCTCGCGTCCGAGGTCCGGAAGTTGGAGGCCGCGCAGGACGCTACCCGTTCCGCTTCTGACAGGCTGGCGGCCGCGCAGCAGCGCCTCGCCGGGACAGCGCCGGCGGTGGGCCGCGGGTTCGCGGCCGTGCGGAAGAACCTCGCCGATCTCATGGCCCCGGTGACGGCCCTCTCGAAGGGTCTCGGTGGGCTGGCGTCGAAGGCGTTCACACCGGTCCTGCGCAGTGTCGGTGAGTTCGCGAAGCGTGTGACCGGGCCGATGCGGTCCGCGATCGGCACCGCGGTGTCGGGGTTGCGTGACTTCGGTTTGAACGTCGCCAACCGGGTTGTGTCGCCGTTGGCGAACGCGGAGAACGTTCTGCGGGCGAAGTTTGGTCCGCAGATTCAGAAGCTGAAGGGTGCTCTCGCGCCGGTCGGCCGTGCGTTCAAGGGCGCGTTCGGTCTCGCGGGGCAGGCGATCAGCGGGATCGGGGCTGTGATGGGCCCGGTCGCGTCCGGTATCGGGCGTGTGTTCTCGACCGCGATGGACGGGGTGAAGCGTGTCGCCGGTGACGCGGCACAGTTCGTCGGGTCAACGTTCAAGGCCGCGGGTGCCGCGGTCGCCGCGACCCTGGGCATTGCTCTGACGAAGGGGTTCGGACGTCTTGAGAAGATCGATACTGCCCGGACGAAGCTGACCGCGCTGGGGAACAATGTCGAGGACGTTGACAAGCTGATGACTGCGGCGACCGACTCGGTCGATGGGACCGCGTTCGGCCTGGATGAGGCGGCGAACGCCGCGGCGGCTTTCGCTGCGGCGAAGGTTCCGATCGACAAGGTCGGTGCCGCGCTGAACTCCACTGCTGCTACTGCGGCGGTGGCGGGCACGGACATGCAGACGATGGGCGACATCTTCGCGAAGGTCGCCGCGACCGGCAAGCTCGACGGCGCGACGTTGATGCAGTTGCAGAAGCACCAGGTCGCGATCCTGCCGATGATCGCCGAGCACTACAAGGTGACCGGTGAAGAAGCCCGGAAGATGGTCTCCGAAGGCAAGGTGTCCTTCGAGGACTTCGTCGCGATCACGGGGCAGCTCGGTGATGCCGCGAAGGTCATGGGCACGTCGTTCAAGGGCATGGCATCCAACGTGGGTGCCGCGCTCAGCCGTATCGGTGCGGTGATCCTCGGGCCTGCGTTCGAGGGGCTGAAGACTGTGATGCCGGGCGTGATCAACGCCTTGAAGCAGGTGCAGCACGCTATCGAGCCGTTGTTCGCGACGTTGGGGGAGAAGGTCGCCCCGGTGTTCGAGCGGATCGGTGCCGCACTGTCGGGGTGGAAGTTCGACGGTTCGGGTCTGAAGGACATCGGCGCCGTGTTCGCACCACTGCTGCCCGTGATCGGTGCTGTGGCTGGTGCGCTCGGCGGGATGATGGCGCGGCTCCCCATCATCGGGAAGCTGTTCGCGGGCCTCAGTGGCCCCCTGGGGCTCGTGATCGGCCTGCTGGGGTCACTGACCCTGTTCAGCCCGGACACCCTGTCGAACGGGATCCAGTCGCTGGTCGACGGGGTCACCACGATGCTCCCGAAGCTGATCGAGGGCATCGCAGACACCGTCAGCCGGGTCGTCCCGGTGATCGCCGAGAGGCTCACGGAGAACCTGCCAGTCCTGGTGCAGGGCGCCGCCGACCTCGTGCTGGCTCTCGTGGACGCGATCGTCGCGTCCCTGCCGGCACTGCTCGACGCGCTCGTCGGGATCATCCCCGGCCTCGTCGGCGCGCTGTTGGCCGCGATCCCCGCGCTGCTCGACGCGGGCCTGCAGATGATGCAGGGGCTGATCCAGGGCATCGTGACCGCGGTGCCGATGATCATCACGGCGATCACCGACCTGCTGCCGACCCTGTTGACCACGATCCTCGGGTTCCTGCCGCAGATCATCGAATCCGGCATCAACCTGTTCCTCGGCCTGGTCACGGCACTGGTGGCCGCGATACCGCAGATCATCACGGCACTGCTCGAGGCGCTGCCTCTGATCTTCGAAGCGATCGTCGGCGCGATCCCGTTGCTGCTCGACGCAGGAATCCAGCTGTTCCTGGGCCTGGTCGACGCGGTGACGACGATCCTGCCGGATCTGCTGACCGCTATCGTCGACCTGCTGCCAGCGATCGTCGAGTCGCTGGTCTCGATGATCCCGACGCTGCTCGCGGCCGCGGTGGACCTGTTCACCCGGCTCGTACTGGCGATCCCGGTGATCCTGCCGCAGTTGTTGACTGCGATCGTGGGTATGCTGCCGCAGATCGTGTCGGCGCTGATCAGCCTCATCCCGACATTGCTCGTCGCAGCGATCGAGTTGTTCACCGCGCTGATCAAGGCGATCCCGGAGATCATCCCGAAGCTCATCGCGGCGGTCAAAGAGATGGGTCCGCGGATCGTCGATGCGGTGAAGTCCATCGGGCCGAAGCTGCTCGACGCGGGCAAGGCGATCATTCGGAACCTGATCGACGGTGTGAAGTCCATGTTCGGGAAGGTGGGCGAAGCCTTCGGCGGTCTCATGGACTTCGTGAAGGGATTCTTCCCGCACAGCCCGGCGAAGCGTGGCCCGTTCTCTGGGGCCGGGTGGACCCGGGTCCGTGAGGGTGGCGAGTCCCTGGTCGATCAGTTCCAGTCGGGTGTGGACGCGGCGAAACGGTCACTGCAGGTGCCGTTCTCGGCGGCGATGTCTGCGTCCGCGGGCGGATCACTAGGGGCGTCTACGGCGAGTGGTGGACCGGGGGTTCTCATCACGGGTGACGTGTACACGCGGGATGAGGACGAGCTGGTCCGGAAGTTGCAGCGCGCTCAGCGGGCCGCGTACTTCAGGTCGGGTGCTCTTGTGAGGGTGGGGTGATCGGATGCCGATCGTGCTTGCGGCGCCACCGGTCGCCCCGCCCCCTGGTGGGGTGTCGACCGGGTTGCGTATGCGGTGGACTGGTCATGATGGTTCCGTCTGGGATCTGAACGACTGGCGCGCTGGGGTCTGCCTGATGGTCGACGGGGTGACGGGCCTGCATTTCCCGACGATCGACAAGTTCACGTCGACGTCGCGCGCGGTGCCTGGTTTCCGGAACCGGGGGTGGCGGACCGCATCCCGTGACGTGTTCTGGCCGTTGTACGTGTACGGTGACGGGTCCGAGCTGTGGCGGGACGTCTACACGCGCTTCTTCAACACGATCCACCCGCAGAAGGCGGGCGTCTGGGAGGTCACCGCGGGGACGCAGACGCGGACTCTCCGTCTGACGGGCGTGTTCGGGGAGGAGCACCAGTTCCCCCGGGACCCGTACGCGGCCGGGTGGGCTGTGATCCCCGTGCAGATGGAACCGGAACAGCCGTACTGGGAAGGGAAGACGGTCCGGAGGGGCCCGTACTCGGCGCCGACCGGGTCGGACTTCATTCCTCCAGGGCTGGCGCCCACGTTCCATCTGTCCCCTGCGGCGACGTTCGCGTCGGCGACAGTCCCGAACGTGGGCGATGTGGACGCCTGGTTGACGTGGACGGTTGAAGGGCCGCTCACGGATGTGGTCCTCGGTGTCGGGAACGTGACCGCCACCGTGCCGTTCGAGATCGCTGCCGGGCAGACGCTGCGCATCGACACCGACCCCCGGAACGTGTCCGCACGCCTGGACGGGGTCGACGTGACCGAGCAGCTTGGGCTGCTGGAGTTCGCCGCGGTGCCGTCCGGTGGGTCCGTCCCGCTGACCGTGTCGGCGTCCGGTGCTGGTGGGATCACCGCCGAGCTCACACCACTGTTCTTCCGAGCGTTCTAGGGGGTGTCGTGGACGACGTCGTAGAGTTCGTGATCTTCGACCAGTCGGACGGGTTCAAGCGGCGGCTGGTGGCGTTGGAGTCGACGGCGGAGATCCCCGCGAACGGTGTCCCGTGGGCGGAGTTCACCCTCGATGATGACCATGAGGCGTTGCCGGCGATCAGCGTGGAGGGTGCGCGGTGCGCGTACAGGTTCCGTGGCGTCGAGTGGTTCCGGGGCCGGGTCGCGACGATGCAGGGGACCGGTCCTGTGGGGCAGACGACCGTCCGTGTGGAGGGCGACTTCCGGAAGCTGTGGGACTGGCAGGGGTGGCCGAAACCCACCGCTGCGGTCACTGGGCAGGACGTCGATTATGCCCGCTACACGGGCACTTCGGAGGATGTGTTCAAGGCGGCCCTGGCGGCGAACTTCACCCGTTTGGGCGTGCCGTGGACGGTCGCACCGTCGCAGGGGCGGGGGAGTGCGGCGAGGGCGGAGTTTCGGTTCCACCCGCTCGCGGAGAAGACACTCCCCGCCCTGGATGCGGACGACCTGATCGTCACCATCACCTACAGTCCCGACCCGGTCGTGGACGTGCGGGCTGCCGTGGTTGTTCCGGGGCTTCTGTCGGATCTGACGGGTGTGCTCGAGAACTACGACTGGTCCCGCACCGCGCCCGCCACCACACGGGTGGTGGTCGGCGGTGAAGGTGAGAAGGAGAACCGCCGGCTGTACCAGAAGATCGACGCGGCGCTCGAGGCGTCCTGGGGCGACATTGTGGAGACGTTCAAGGACTCCCGCATGTCTGACGAGGGCGCGGACCTGTCGATTGACGCGGACGAGACGCTCGCCGAGGGTGCACCGACAGCGAGCGTGTCTATGTCGCTGCTCGAGTCGGAACGGTTCCGGTTCGGGAGCACGTTCCTGGCCGGTGACCGGGTGCGGGTGGTCGTCGGCCCGCTGGATGTGACGGAGCGGATCACGCTCGTCAAGGTGACTGAGTCGCCGGGTGAGGGCGTGCTGGTGACCCCGGTGTTGGGGTCGGTGGATGACTCCCCGGACGCGGAGATCGGTGTGCAGGTCGCTGGGCTTGCACGTGGCTTGAGAGACGCTGGGAGGCGCTGATGATCACTTCGACGGGCTTCGAGGGCACGGTCGACTATGCGGAGTGGGCGACGCTCACCTCGCACATGGGCGCCCAGTACGGTGTCACCGGCAAGGACAGCTTCGCGGTATCGGCCGGGTCGGGTGACCGGGTGGTGAGTGTGCAGCCGGGCACGGCGGCGGGGCAGGGCATCCTGGACACGTCGGATGCGGTCGAGTCGCTGACGGGTGCCCCTGTCGCGTCGGGGAACCGGTGGGATCTGGTGGCGCTGCGGCGGGACTGGTCCACGTCGACGTCCACACTGGTGCTGATCCAGGGCGGGTCGTCGGCGTCGATCCCGGCCCGGTCGACATCGCCTGGGGTGGAGGATGATCAGCCGATCGCGCTGGTGCGGTTCTCGGCTGGGCAGACGGGCGTGCAGGAGGTCATCGACCTGCGGGTCTGGCACGGTGACGGCGGGTTGGCCGCACGGCACCCGCTGGTGCGCGACTACCTGACCAGGATCGGCACCCGCATCTGGATCAACGGTGTCACCTGGGTGATCGGGTTCGACGCGTCCGGGAACCAGACCTGGGTGCCTGACAGCGTGTATGTGGGGTCCACGCAGCCGCCGGTGGCGGAGAACCTCGTCTGGGTGAAGAAGCCGTAGGGGGTGGGTCGTGGCGACGAACAGGATCACTAGCAGCCAGGGCCCGTCTCCGTACGCGACGTTCTACCTCGACTGTGACATTGCGCAGACGGACACCACGAACCGGCGGTGGCTGCTGCGCGCCTACCTGCGCATGTCGAAGGCCTCCGGGTCGTCATATGGTGGCGGCGGGTATCAGACGGTGCGGGGCAACAACGCGGAGAAGGGCCGATTCACGCGGGACCCGTTCCTGCCGTCCGGGATCACGGGCTGGAACGAGGGCCCGTACGACTTCTGGGTGAACGCGAACGATGACGGCTACTGGGCTGGCACGTCAACGACCTACCCGCTGCGCATGGAACTGTCCTATGGGAACGTCCAGACCCTGCCGTCCGGGTCGATCACGATCCCGAAGATGCCGGCGAAGAACATCCCCCCGGGGAAGACCCCGGAACCTTCCGTGTCGGCGGTCACCGCGTCGTCGGTGTACCTGACCTGGTCGGCACCGTCCGCGGGGACGGCGGCGATCAGCGGGTACGACGTGCAGTGGAACACGTCGGCGTCGGAGTCGGGGGCGACCACCCAGTCGCAGGGCACGACACGGTCGAAGAGCATCAGCGGTCTGACGGCAGACACCGGCTACTTCTTCCGGGTGCGGGCGAAGTCGTCTGCGGGGACGGGTGCGTGGTCCGATTGGGCGGACGCTCGCACCCTGCCCGGTGTGCGGGTCGGTAAGGGCGGCCAGTTTGTGACCGGGGCCGCATCGGTCGGCAAGGCCGGGCAGTTCCCGGCGGCGCAGGTTTTCGTCGGCAAGGGCGGCGCGTTCGTGTCGCCAGCATAAGAGGAGCATCATGGTCGAGTTTCAGGACTACTTCGGCACCCCGATCGCATACGACCCCACCCAGGACCGCCTCGTCGCCGGTGCCGTGTTCACGGTCCACGCGGTCGACGACAAGAGCATGTCCACCCCGCTGGCCGTGTTCGAGCCGGGGTCTGGTGCGGCGATCACCGAGCTGCGTTCGTCGAGCGTGGGTGTGCTGCCCGACTTCCGTGTCGCCGGTGACCCGCCGCAGGTGCTGATCAAGTCGGGCACCTTCGTGACCTCGCTCACGTCCGTGTACGGGGCGGTGCTGCAGGCCGGCCTGGGGCCGGAGCAGGTGCAGGCTGCGATCGACGCGGGGACCGTGGCATCAGACGCCGCTGGACTCGCGACGACCGCCGCTGATGAGGCGACTGCGGCCGCAGCGGCAGCGCAGGCGGTGGGCGACACGAACGACTCCATCATGGCCGAAGTGGCGTCCGACCAGACCTCGGCGTTCTCCTCGCAGCTGTCCGCGACGTTCGTGGCGCGTGGGGAGAACTGGATCGACCCTCGCGACTTCGGGGCAAAGCTCGATGGGGTCGCCGACGACACCGCTGCGATGAACGCGGCGCTCGCGCACGCCGAGTCGGTCGTCACCGGGTACCGGAAGAACTACTGGTCTGGGAATGAGGGGGGTCCATGGCCGGATCTGCCGCTGCACCCCAGCGTGTACATCCCTCAGGGCACGCTCCGGGTCACCTCGACGATCGACGTCCCTGAGCGGGTGACGATCGTGATGGGCGCGAACGCAGTTATCAAGGCGGGTGCGGTGATCGCCGGGCCTGTGGTCCGCGCGCCGAATCTGGAAGAGCGCACCCAGTACCACACGGTCATCGTGGGTGAAGCCGAATCGGCCATGATCGACTGTGCGGGCCTCGCGGATGTCGGCGTGTACGTCCCGTACGCGATCGCCGCCCGGGTTGGGAATCTGACCGTTCGTGACTTCCGCGCGAACGGTGGCGGGTTCTGGTTCGGACGCGATAGCACGGCCGGTGCTGACCGTTCCTGGGAGATCATGTCTTGGAACTTGAACACCTGGAAGACCCGGAACACTGGCCCTGGCGAAGGCCAGCCGGCGGACGGGTCGGTCGGTGTCTGGTACCGCAGCGTCTCTGATTCCCACTTCCACAAGGCGCTCATCAACGGGGCTGCGACTGGTGTGCGCGTAGACGGCGAGAACAACGACATCGCATTCGTGCACGTGTGGAACACGGCAGATCAGCCTCTGGCTATCGCCTTCCAGGGCGGGCACCGCAACCGGTGGTCCCACTGCTTCGCGGATTCCGCCACACAGGCCGGGTTCGACTTCTCCAACGTGCTGTGCTCCGGAACGGTCATGGTCGCCTGCCACGTGCTCGGCGGGTATCCCTCCGATGGCACGTGTGTGGGAGTGAAGGTGCCTTCCGGGCAGACGTTCGTCGCGATCGGGACGACGATGAAAGGCGGACCGACGACCCGCCTCGCGAAGGCGTTCGAGGGCGACACGTCGCAGGCAACGATCTTCGGGTCTTACCTGTCGAGGTCCACAATCATCGACCAGACCTCTTTTGTCGAGTCGTTCGGGCAGTGGGAAGCGGTCACTCACATGCACGGCTTAGGGTACGACGTCGTAGAGGGCACTAAGCCTGCCTGGCCGTCAGGGTTCCGTGGGGTTCGGATCACCGGGCCGGTAGGCTCTCCGCTGTCGTCAGGGCTGTTGCTTGGGGGCGAAGACCCTACGCAGTACACCCTCCCTCCATCTACCCGCAGAATCGCCTGGTTCACCCCATCCAGCATCTCCGCAGCTCCAACCGGAGTGGCTGTGGGGCTCTACGCCAGGGGAGACGGGACTATGGCGGTCGCCAACAAGGACGGCATCCACCAGGTTCTGCAGCACCGGCGCAACAAGGTCGCCACGGGGAACATCACAGTGGGTGTCCTCGACGAGACGGTCTTGTGCGACGGCACGTTCACTGTCACCCTTCCGGCCCCGGCGACCCTGGGCGGTATCCCTCACACGATCCGTGTCCTCAACCGTGGCACCGGTGTGATCACTATCGCTACGGCTGGCGGGTCTGTGAAGGGCAAGACGTCGGTCTCGGCCGATGAGTGGGCCGAAGTACTCAACGACGGCGCGAACTGGTACTCGAGGTAGGTCAGTAGCCGCTGTCACGGATGACCCTGGCGGGGGCGCCGGCAACGGTGACTCCGCCAGGGAAGTCGTCTCCGACGACGCTGTTCGCGCCGACTGCGATGTGGTCGCCCAGGGTGATAGCCCCGTAGAGCACCGCACCGGGGCCGAGCCATGCGTCGTCTCCGATGACCGGGGCTGCGTCCTTGACGCTCCCGATGGTCACGTTCTGGTGGATGCGGCACCCTGCACCGATCCGTGTGTGCGGGTTGACGACGATCCCGCCCGGGTGGGCGATGCTCAACCCAGGGCCGAAGCATCCCGGGTGGATGCTCACCCCGATGACCTCACCGAGCCGACGCAGACGGACGACGCTGATCTTCGCCCACACTCGGCCCAGCAGTGTCCGCCGGTGCGCGAGGCGGTACTCCGTGAGTCTCAGTAGCCGTTCGAAGTATGCGGTGCGGTCCGTCACGCGGAAGTACCAGCGGTAGCGGGGAATCCCGAGCGCCTGAAGATCTGCTTGAAGGTACTGCGAAAGGTCACCCCTTGTGGCTATCGGCATGCCCGAAGCATATCGACGCACCCCACCCTGATTTCAGCCCCGCCATGTGTGGGGCTTTCTCGTACCCCAGGAATGGAGGCCCGACATGGCCCGATATCCGAACGGGCGTATCCCGTCGAGCATGCTCGTCACGGTCGGCCCGGAACAGGTGTTGACCCGGGCGACGGCGGCACGCTGGGCGGCGATGGTGAAGGAAGGGAAACGCCGACACGGGGTGACCCTCCGCATATCCAGCGGGGCGAACGGGTACCGCACCATCCAGAACCAGCAACAGGCTCGTGACTACTGGTGCGCCCGGGGGAACTGTGGGATGGCCGCATGGCCGGGCACGTCCTCGCACGGCGGGGAGTACAAGGGCCGCGACTGTCTCGCGATCGACGTCGCCAACTGGTCGGCCATCGGCTGGTCGAACTTCACCCGCCTATGCAAGGACTACGGGTTCCAGGCCGGGTATTTCGACGGCAACGGGAAGCCATACGAGCCCTGGCACATCATCGACTGGTCCCCGTACAGCATGCCCGCCACGGCAGGCAACGCAAGACCTATCAGCACTGATCCGGGAGACCCGGAGGAAGAAGACGACGACATGGCACGCAACGTGATCTACAAGACCACCGACCCGAAGTACAAGTTCCGTGCGGCGGTCACCAACGACGTCTCCGGGCTGTGGGTCGAGTTCGTGGACAACCAGGCCGGGACCATGAACGAACTCGCCCGCGCCTACCAGACCGGGGATGCGATCGAGGTCACCCCGTCCATGTTCGCCGCGGCACGTGACGCCGCCGCCGCAGTACGGCCCCGCTGATGCTCATCGTGGCAATCATTGTCGGCGGGCTCGCGGTCATCCTCGCCGGAATCCAGTTGCAGGCCGAGATCCGGGGGCACCTATGACAGAAGGCATCATCGTCGCGATCATCGGCGGGGCGGTCACCATCGTCGGCGGGCTCGTCATGTGGTGGCTGCGGCAACTCTCCCAAGAGATCGCCGCCCAGAAAACCCGCATCGAGAAGTTGGAGCACCGGGACAAACTCTCCTGGCTGTACATCCGGCGTCTCATCGACCACGCCTACCGTCACGGCGCGGTCCCCCTACCTGAACCACCTGCCGGGTGGCTCGAAGACGAATAGGAGACACCATGTCTACCCCCACACCTGACCAGCTCGGGTCCATCATCACCAGTGCACGGGCACGCAGAACCATTTACGCCGTGTACGTGCTGGGAATCATCATCATCGGTGCGGTGCAGGTTGGGTTCGCCGCCGCGCAGGTCGGTCAACCCGACTGGCTGACCGTGGCACTCGCTGTCGCTGCATACCTTGGCGTCCCTGTCGGTGGACTCGCCGCCGCAAACGCTGTCACTGTTAGTGCGCCGTCGCGTGACCAGATCCTCGCAGACTTCGCGCAACTCGACCTGGACGAGCAGAACGCCGACATTCAGGCCGCAATCGCCCGCGTCAACCACTAGACCCACCACACGCGTTCTGGCGCGATAAAACCCCCACCATGCCCAATGAGGCGTGGTGGGGGTTTTCGTGCGTTGTAGGCGATCCTGTGGCCGGTACCGGGATCGAACCGGTGACCTTCTCCGTGTAAAGGAGCTGCGCTACCGCTGCGCCAACCGGCCACCCGAGAGCCTACTACGCCGCCCGGCGACCCGAATGCTGAGGGATAGGCCGCGACGGTAGGGCGATGATCCCGGCGGTCTTCATCCGGTCCGACACGCGCGTGTAGATCTGCGTGGTGGAAAGATCCTCGTGCGTCATCAGCTCCTGCACGACCCTGATGTCGACGCCGTGCTCGACAAGCTCGGTCCCGAAACTGTGCCGTAGGGAGTGCGGTGTCAGGTGCGGGTCGGTGATCCCGGCACGCAGCTTCGCCTTCGTGATCAGGCCCGTCACCGAAGACGGCTGCATGTGCCTGGTCGGGTCCTTCCTCGCGGGGAACCACCACGAGTGTGGGGGCATCGATGCGGACAGTTCCGCGATCACCGGATGGAGCGGCAGCCGGCGTTCCTTCCTGCCCTTCCCGATCGTGACGATCGTCATCGAGAGCAGGTCGAGGTCGTCGCCGTGGACGCGTGCGATCTGTGACACGCGGAACCCTTGACGGTAACCGAGGAGGATCATCGCCCGCGTGCGCTTGTAGGCGCCGCTCGTGAGCATCGCATCCACCTGGTCGGGGGTGAAGGGGCGAGCCTCACCGCGCGGCACCTGGATCATCGGCAGCCGCGTGGACGGGTCGTCATCCCGCAGGCCCTCCTCTTGCAGGAAGCGGTAGAAGGCACGGATCGCGACCCGGTAGGTTCGCTTCGTGGCTTTCGAGATCCCCTCCTGTCCCATGAAGCGGCGCAGTGAGAACACGTCTGCTTCATGAAGCGTGGACGGGAGAGTCTTCGCGAGGCTGGTCAACACTGACCGGCGGTTCCGGATCGTGTTCTCGGACAAGTCCTGCGACCGCTGGTACTCGGTGAAAAGGGTCAGCAAATCGTCATTACTGTGCATGGTGACTCCAAGAAGGTGGGCGCCGGCTTCGGGTGATCGGCGCCTGATGCATCCGAACGTATATATCGGTTCGGATGCTGGTCGATGACCGACCCGCCCAGATTCCGCCCTACGAATGAGTGCGAGTCGTTCACGCGGCGGCGAGCGCGGCATGCGCTAAATGGCGGTGAGCGAGCACGGCTTCGGTGGCCGCTTCGGACTCCGCGAGCGTCGGCCTGTTGTCGCGGTCCTTCGCAAGCTCGGTAGCGAACTCGCGCGCGATGTCGATGCGGCCTCTCATGACCCAGTAGGCGATCCTCTCGTTGAGCACCTTGGTCGTGTCGATGGTGGGCATTATGCGGCCTTTCCGGTCCGACGCTGGCGGGCCTCACTGAGAGATACGATGGGGCTCGTGAAGCGCCCGGACTTCACCGTGGATGTCGTCGGTTCGAACCCGGCAGGGCCCACCGCCGCTCCGAGCGCGCCGTCAGCACTGCCGCGCGGGCCACATCCGCCGGGGCAGCTCGAAGAGCAGGCTCACCGGCATCCGTCGCCCCAAGAGCGCGAACACGGTCGCGATGCCGACGGTCGCGACGAAGATCACCGGGAGGCCGAGCGCGGCGCTCGTGATCCCCGCCTTCAGGGCCAGCCACCCCAGTGCCGCGAAGACGGGGTAGTGCGCGACGTAGTAGATGAGCGAATACTGGCCCACGAAGCGCACCGGCGCCAGCCAGCGAGCATCCGGGGCGATGGCCGTCAGCCGCACGAGGATCATGATCCCGAGCATGGCAGGCAACGCCGAGAGCGGTTCGTACCACAGCGGCTGGACTAGACCGGAGTACAGCGCGACGGCGATGGGGATGACCGAGAGCCCGGCCGCCAGCGGCACGCTCAGGCGGGATGCGTAATGGTCCCAGTGCTTCTCGATGAACGCGCCGAGGAAGAAGAACGGCATGAGGTAGAAGAACCGCTGCAACAGCTCGAGCTCGGCGGGGATGACGAACATGAGTACGAACGGCACCGCGACCAGTATCCACACCGGCACCCATCGCATCAGCAGCGCGAGGATGTAGTACGCGAAGATGAACTGCATGAACCACAGGTAGGTGTTCCAGAATCCCAGTTCCCAGGGCATGTACTCGCCCTGCCCGACGATGCGCTCGGAGACGGCGTAGATCACCGTCCACACGATGATGGGCCACACGATGCGGCGCACCTTGCCCCACACGTACTTGCCCGTCGGTGCATGCAGGGAGCCGGCGACCAGCAGGCCGGAGAGGAACATCAGCATCGGCATCCGGTACGGCGCGAAGAACGAGCTGAGGAACTCGAAGAAGCCCGGCACCTCACCGATGCGGTAGACGACGATCTGCGTGCTGTGATGCAGGATCACCAGGAGGATCGACAGGCCCCGAAGAAGATCCATCCAGCCGATGCGGCGGTCGTGTCGGTCCAGCGCCCGACTGATGTCGACGCCGTCGCGTCGAGCTGCGGCGGAGCGTCGTGCCCCGGCGCGTGTGGCGGGCCCCGTGGACGGTGCGGATTCGGTGTGCTCGGGCATCCGGGTCAGTATACGAGAGGGTCCCGAGCGGAACCGGAGGGGCGTCGGCGCGGTCGCCGCGGGATCCAGCACGACACGCGCTCACGGTACGCCTCGTAGGAGCTGCCGAACCGTGCGACGAGATCCTCCTCCTCCCACGGCCGGATGAGGTCGTTCCACACCAGCGAGCCGCACAGCGCGTACACGACGACGAGCCACGACCCGCACACGAGGCCCACCGCCACGCCCTGGGCGATGCCGGCCACGGCCATCGGGTTGCGCACCAGCCGGTACGGTCCGCTCACCACGAGCAGACGCGCGGTGGCGATCGGCAGCGGGGTGCCGTCGCCGCGGCCCGCCATTGCGACCGCCGCCCACAGGCCGAGCGCCGAGGCGGCGATCAGCAGCACGATCCCGACGATCGTCACGGCGGTCGGGAACGAGAGGCGCAGCCCCCAGCGCAGCTCGAGGAGAGCGATCACGGCGGGGAGGATGACGAGACAGACACCCCAGAACACCACGATCTGCGCACCTGTGCGCAGCAGGTGCGTGCGGGCGGGCGCGGATTCCGCCTCCCTGGCCCGGAACGGACCGATCAGCAGCCACTCCGAGGGGATCCTGTTCAGGTGGATCAGCAGCAGTGCGCCCACGGAGCACACCGATGCCGCGATCATGAGCACCGCGCCCCATCCGGCCAGTCCCGACGCCGTCGCATACAGGGCGGTCGCGGCCGTCGCGAGAACGGTCCACCCGGCCGCCACCCCGGTGGCGAAGCGGACGCGGCACGCGGCGAGAGCGGAGGCGATCACGAACAGCGGCACATCGAGCACGGCGACCGTTCCCACGGGGAGAGCGCCGAGGGTCGAGAAGCGGATGCCGGGGGAGAGCGCCACGCCCGCCCACCAGAACGCTCCCGCAGCAGCCTGCACAGCGAAGTACGCCCGCCCCCATCGGGCATTCAGCCGTGCGGTGAGGGTCACATCTCCTCGTGGGTGGCGGGGTTCCCGTCGAAGAGCCTACCGTCCGGGCGTCCCAGGGCGGTGATCGCCTCGACCTCGGCCGGGTCCAGCACGACCGATGCCGCGGCGAGGTTCTCGCGCTGGTGCTCCGCGGAGGACGCCTTCGGGATCGACACGACGCCCCGTGCGACGTGCCAGGCGATCACGACCTGCGCGGGGGTGATGCCGTGCGCGGCGGCGGTCCGGGTGATGACCGGCTCCTGCAGAACCTCCCGGGCGCGTCCCAGCGGGCTCCACGCGACGGTGAGGATGCCGCGCTCGGCGTGCAGGGCGAGGGCCTCCTCCTGCGGGAAGTACGGATGCACCTCGATCTGGTTGACGGCGGGACGGACACCCGTCTCGCCCTCGATGCGATCCAGGTGCTCGGCCAGGAAGTTGGAGACGCCGATCTGACGCACGGTGCCGCGCTGCTGCGCCTGGACGAGCGCCTCCCATGCCTCGACGTACCGGTCCACGCTCGGATTCGGCCAGTGGATCAGGTGCAGGCCGGTCGCCGGGGCGCCGAGCCGGAATCTGCTCTCCTCGATGCTCGTGCGCGCCTTCGCCGAGGAATGGTGCCGTCCGGGGATCTTCGTCGTCACGATGAGATCACCGGCGTCGATCCCGGATGCCGCCGCACCGGCGCCGACCGCCCCCTCGTTCTCGTAGTTGACAGCCGAATCGATGAGTCGGTATCCCAACCGGATGCCCTCGGCGACGGCTTTCGCGCCCGCTTCTCCGTGCAGACGGTACGTCCCCAGACCGATGGGCGGCAGGGTGAAGCCGTTGTGCGCTGTGAAGCGGATGGAATCGGTCGCGGAATCGGTCATGGCTCTCCTCGTTGCGGTCCTCCGACAAGCCTACGCGGCGACGCCTGCGACGATGGGAGCATGCAGCCCATCGCCTCGCCGGATGGCGACAGCCGGTGCCCGTGCACGAGCGGTGACGTGTTCGGCTCCTGCTGCCGCCCTGTCCTCACCACCGGTATCGCCCCGACCGCGCAGCGCCTGATGCGCTCCCGGTTCACGGCTTTCGCTCTGGGGGATGCCGCGCACCTGCTGCGCACCTGGCACCCCACGACGAGGCCCGCCGTGCTCGACCCGGACGGCGGGATCGAATGGCGCAGGCTGGATGTCCTGGACGTTCGGCGCGGCGGGCCGTTCGATGTCGAGGGGATCGTCGAGTTCGTGGCGCTGTACCGGCAGGACGGCGTGCGCGGGACTCTCCACGAGCGGAGCAGATTCCTGCGGGAGGGTCGGGCCTGGTTGTACGTCGACGGCGTCATCGTCAACCAGTAGGTTGGAGAGCGTGAAAGCCTCTCCCGAGAACCAGCGCACCCTGCTCGCGATCGCCGACCTCGATCGTCGGATTCAGCAGGCCGAGCGCGCTCGCACGCAGCCCCCTCAGGGCGCGCGGATCAATGAGCTCGCTGATGCGCGAAAGCAGCAGCTGAACGAGCTGACCGTGCTGGCGGGGGCCCTGGACGATGCACGGGCCGAGCTCGGCCGGGTGGAATCCGATGTGGCGCTGGCGACGCAGCGGCGCGACCGCGACGCGGAGCGCCTGACGTCCTCGACCGACCCGAAGCAGGCCCAGGCTCTGGAGAACGAGATCGATGCCCTGAGTCGACGGATCGACATGCTCGAAGACACGCAGCTGGAGGTCATGGCACGGGTCGAGGACGCGCAGTCCGCCGTCGACACGCAGCAGGCGCTGATCGACCAGACGCAGGCCGAGGGCGCCGCGTTGACGGCCCGGGCGAAGGCGGAGATGGCTGCCGCCGCAGAGGAGAGCACACGTCTCGCACGCGACCGGGCTGCGCTGGCCGGGACGGTCGCGGCGGAGCTGCTCGTCGAGTTCGAGAGGCGCTCGGCGCGCGACGGGATCGGCGTGGGACTGCTGCGCGCCGGCGTGTGCGAGGGATGCCGGATGGTGCTGCCCGGCACCGATCTGACGCGGATCCGCAAAGCCGCGCCCGATGATGTCGTCTCGTGCCCGGAGTGCGGTGCGATCCTCGTGCGCACGGAGGAGTCCGGGCTGTGACCGGCACCCGGAGCATCGTCGTCGCGCCATGACGCCGCCGGAGCCGCCTCCGCATGCCGTCGTCGGGCGTGCGGGGGATGGGCGGGGCTGGTCGATCGCACGGGTCGAGGATCCCGACGCGGACATCGTCGCGGAGCATGTCCCGGACGACGTGCTGGCAGTGCGCATTCGCGACCTCGAGGAGCGGTATGCGCCGCGCTGGATCGTGCGGAGTCTGCGCAGCTTCTATCCGCCGCTGCTCGAGCGAGGCATCCGGCTGCGTCGGGCGTGGGATCTCCTGCTGTGTCATGCGATCCTTCGTGACACCGACGCTCTGGACACGCCGCTGACGGCATCCGCCTCCTGGATGCGTGCCGATGCGATCCCTGAGGCGGGGGAGCAGCCCGGGCTGTTCGACGTGGTGCCGGCCGACGGCCGGCACGGTGACGGGTTCGACGACGCGGTCGCGCAGTGGCGCGCCCAGCGTGCCGCGCTCCGGCGCGCTCGCGATGGGCGACTCGCGCTGCTGTGCACGGCGGAGTCGACCGGGGCCCTGGTCGCCGAGGAGATGACGGCGGCCGGTGTGCCGTGGAGCAGGCGCATCCATGAGCGCATCCTCGAGGAGGAGCTCGGCCCCCGTCCGCTGCGCGGGGCGCGGCCGGCGAGGATGGCGGAGCTGGCGACGCTGATCGCCGCGCACCTGAACGACGAGTCCGTGAACGTGGACAGCCCGCCCCGGCTGCTGCGCGCGCTGCACCGTGTCGGCGTGTTCGTCGAGTCCACCTCCAAGCGGAGTCTTGCGGAGGTCGATCACCCCGTCATCGCGCCCCTGCTGGAGTACAAGCGGCTCGCGCGGCTGCACGCCGCCAACGGGTGGGCGTGGCTGGACGACTGGGTGCACGGCGACCGGTTCCGTCCGGTGTATCTGACCGGCGGGGTCGTCACGGGACGATGGGCGTCGTCCGGGGGCGGGGCGCTGCAGATCCCGCGGCTGCTGCGCGCCGCCGTCCACGCCGATCCGGGATGGACCCTCGTGAGCGCCGACGTGGCGCAGCTGGAGCCGCGGGTGCTGGCCGCGATGGCGCGGGATGACGCGATGGCGGATGCCGCGCGCGGCGCCGACCTGTACGAGGGCGTCGTGCGGTCGGGAGCGGTCGCCACCCGACGGGAGGCGAAGTACGCGGTGCTCGGTGCGATGTACGGGGCGACGACGGGGGAGAGCGGCCGGCTCGCACCCCGCCTGCGTTCGGTATTCCCTCGGGCCATGGGACTCGTCGACGCCGCCGCGCGCGTCGGAGAGGCCGGTGGGGTCGTCAGCACACTGCTGGGGCGCAGTTCTCCCCGCCCCGCTTCGTCACGGGTGGACGGCGCGCCGCGGGACGGCTCGCAGAGCATCGGGGAGGGGACGCCGGGCGACGAGTCTCGGGCCCGTGCGCGGGACCGAGGGCGATTCACGCGGAACTTCATCGTGCAGGGCACCGCGGCCGAGTGGGCGCTGGTGTGGCTCGCCGAGATCCGGCACCGGCTGATGGCGCTGCCGCCCGCATCCGTCCCCGCCCCGGCCTCGGGACCCGTGTTCGCGACACGACCGCATCTGTCGCTCTTCCTGCATGACGAGGTGGTCGTGCACTGCCCGGCCGAGCAGGCCGATGCCGTCGCGCAGATCGTGCGCGACGCGGCCGCGGCGGCGACCGCACGCCTGTTCCCCGGATTCGCCGTCGACGTGCCGCTGGATGTGCATATCGGCGACGATGCGGGGAAGTGACGCGACGGCGGTAGACTCGGCACACGAGCGGGTCGGCCGGACGGTCGCGTGGCGCGAGAGCGCACCGAGGAACGTCCGGGCTCCGCAGGGCAGGGCGGTGGGCAACACCCACCCGGAGTGATCCGCGAGACAGTGCCACAGAGAGAAGACCGCCGCCGCCTCCGGGCGGCGGTAAGGGTGAAAGGGTGGTGTAAGAGACCACCGGGGGACATGGTGACATGCCCCGCCAGGTAAACCTCGCCCGGAGCAAGACCAGACAGAGGATGTTGACGCGGCCCGCCGAGTCCTCGGGTAGGTCGCTGGAGCGGCACGGCAACGTGCCGCCGAGAGAGATGGCCGTCAAGGGAGCGCAGGCTCCTGAACAGAACCCGGCGTACAGGCCGGCCCGCTCGCCTCAGCCCTCCTGACCAGGTGTTCCCCGGTCAGGAGGGCTTTGTGGCGGGTGTCCGGCGTCGCGGTGACGGACTTGTGCCGGAGCCGGCTCTGAACGGTCCTCACCCACTCACCGCAGGGCTCTGCCGAAGGTGCGGCACGATGGTGACTCTTCCGGCACGGTTCCACCCCGGGAGTCGCACCGTCATGGACTCGGAGGGAGCGTCGACAGGCCGCCGCCCGAGATCGGACGGGCTCAGGAGCGCAGTGCGCGTCCCCAGGGCTCGGCCGGATCGTGGATCGCGACGGCGAGCGTCGTGTCCGACTGTCCGTAGTAGGCGAACCACTTCCCGTGGAACTTCACCAGGCCCTCCACGAACGTGACGTTCGAGACCAGACCGTTGAAGTCCTCGAACGTCTGCGGACGCAGCCACGGCTCCTGCAGACGGGCGATGACCTTCGTCGGGTCGTCGGGGTCGATGGCGATCTGGCCGCAGCGGTAGTCGACATCCACCGAACCGTCCGCGTTCACGGTCCTCGTCGCGCCGTTGGTGAGCATCACGAGCAGGCCGTTGTCGGTGAGGACCGGCGAGGTGCCGATCTCCACCAGCGACTCATCCCACGTGCCCGGCGTCGGCGAGTACATCGGCTCGGTGTCCGGCGTGCCCGGCGTCCAGTGGATGAGATCGTCGCTGGTGGCCCAGTAGATGCCGCCCTCGCCGAAGTACATCCACCACTTGCCGTGCAGCCGCACGGGAACGATGACGCCCGCCTTCGACCAGTTGAATCCGCGCGGATCCATGGTCTTGAACGTGTCGAAGTCGTCGAACAGCGGGCCGTGGCGGGTCCAGGTGCGCAGATCCGTCGAGGTCGCGAGGCACAGCTGCGCGCTGTGCCGGTCCCACCCGGTGTAGGTGAGGTAGTAGGTCCCGTCGATCTTCGCGATGCGCGGGTCCTCGACGCCGAAGCGCTCATAGTCCTCCTCGGGCGAGAAGATCGGGGCATCCTCCCGGGTGAAGTTCACCCCGTCGCCGGAGCGGGCCAGACCGATGTGCGAGACGATGTCGTCGGCGTGGGCGCGATACAGCAGCAGCACCTCGTCGCCCTCCACGAGGGCGGCGGGGTTGTAGAGGTTGGCGGATTCCCAGCTGTCGCCGCGCGGTCGCAGGATCGGGTTGTTCTCATACGGCGTGAACGGGCCGAGGGGGAAGGATGCACCGGTGAACATGCAGGCGCCTTTCGTGTTTTCAGGGGTGGATCAGCCCTTGACCGCAGCACCGAGATCGGTGGCGGTGAAGAACCGTTGGAAGACGATGAACAGCACGACCACGGGCAGCGCGAGCGCCGTCGCACCGGCGAGGATCGCGCCGTTCGGGTTCGCGGTGGACTGCGCCACATTCGAGATGTAGTTCGCCAGCGAGACCGCCAGCGGCTGCAGCGCGGCATCCTTGGTGATCAGGAACGGCCACAGGAACTCGTTCCACGGGCCGATGAACGTGATCAGCACGACCGTGACCAGAACCGGGCGGATCAGGGGCACCGCGACCGACACGAGCAGGCGGATCTCGCCGGCGCCGTCGATGCGCGCGGCCTCGAAGATCTCGTTCGGCAGCGCCTTGAAGAACTGCAGGAAGATGAACACCGCCGTGGTGTTGATCACGAACGGGAGGATCATGCCCAGATACGAGTCGCCCAGACCGTAGCCGCTCGTGATCTGCACGTACAGCGGGATCATCAGCAACTGGAACGGCACCATCTGCACGAGCAGCATGAGGACCCAGAGCACACCGCGGCCGCGGAAGCTCATCCGCGCTATGGCGTATCCGGCCAGCATCCCGAACACCACAGTGCCCAGCAGCACGCCGACGGTGAAGATCAGCGAGTTCAGCAGGGAGCCGAACAGGTCGATGCGCGAGTCGATGTTCGCGAAGTTGTCGAACGTCCAGCCACCGACCGGGAACAGGCGGTCGGGCGAGTTCGTCGGGTTCTGCTGGAACGCGCCGACGATCATGAAGTAGAACGGGAACACGAACGCCAGCGCGGCGATCGTGAGGGCGACCGCGCTCAGCACGCGCGGCAGTCTTCTGCGGGTGCGCATCATCGCTCCTGGGTTGCTCGGTTGGCGATCAGCGACAGGGCGCCGACGATGATGACGAGGATCATGCCGATCGCGGATGCCGTGTCGGGGTTCTGCTGCTGGATGCCCTGCTGATAGATCAGCAGCACGGGCGTCACGGAGGCGCCGTCCGGACCGCCGCCGTTGGTGAGCAGGTAGGGCTCGGTGAACAGGTTCGCTCCGGTGATGATCGAGAGGATCAGAACGAGTGCGGTCGCGTTGCGGACGCCGGGCACGGTGACGTTCATGAAGCGGGCGAACGCACCGGCGCCGTCCGTCTCGGCGGACTCGTACAGCTCTTTGGGCACGTTCTGCAGGGCCGCGAGGTACAGCAGGATGTAGAAGCCGAGCTGTTTCCAGGTCACGTAGAGCGCGATCATCGGCATGGCCAGGCCGCTGTTGACCAGCCATGACGGATCGGGGGCCAGCGGCCCCAGGAGGCTGTTGATCAGACCACCGCTGGAGAACAGCAGCATCCAGACACCGACCAGCGAGACGCTGGCGGTCAGGTACGGGACGTAGAACGCGACCCGGTAGGCCGCCACCCAGCGGATGCCGGTGTTCAGCGCGGCTGCGAGGACCAGCGAGAGCACGACGGTCAGCGGCACGTTGATGACGAGGAACACGAGGGTGTTGCGGAAGGCGCCGAGCACCTTCGGATCCGTGAGCACCTCGACGAAGTTGTCGAAGCCGACGAACGGCCGGTCGACCTGCACGCCCGGAGCGGTGAAGAAATAGTCGTGGAACGCGATGTAGATCGCGAAGAGCAGCGGGTAGGCGAAGATCGCGATGATGAAGATGAAGTACGGCAGGGCGAAAAGCCCGCCGAGCGGCTGCGCCCCGAGAATCCGGGTGCGCAGCCGCGTGCGGTTGGTCATCGGTTCACTCCGCGACGATGCCGTCGACCTTCTCGGCCGCGTTGCTGAGGAAGTCGGCGGTGGACTCCTTGCCGAAGATCACGGCCGCCGAGTACTCATCGCGGAACGCCTGCCAGGCCTCCACCGAGTTCGGGATGCTGGGGACGTCGGCGACGCGCTCCGCCTGGTCGGCGAAGGCGACGTAGTCCGGGTTGGCGGCGAAGTAATCCGCGTACGTGTCGACGAGGTCGGTGCGCATCGGCATCTGGCCGGTCGCCTCCAACAGCGCGCCGTCGTTCTCCTCACTCGTGGAGAACTTCAGGAAGTCCCACGCCGTGCCCTTGTTCTCGCATGTGGTGAACATCGAGACGCTCTTCGAGTCCGCGAAGGTGATGGGGGCGTCGCGGCCGTCGGACGTGGGGACCGGCATGAACCCGACGTTCACACTGTCGGCGTAGGAGGGGATCGCCCACGGACCGGCCAGCTGCATCGCCGTGGTGCCGGCGGACATCGCATCGTCGGTGGACTTCTCGTTCGGAGCGAGCTTCTCCTTGTAGACGGTGGCCCAGAAATCGGCGACTTTCGCGCCGGCGTCCGAATCGAACGTCGCCGCACCGTCCTCGACGAGGAGGGTTCCGTCGGTCTCAGCCAGGTAGAACGGGTAGAAGTCGAACCACGGCTGGAAGAACTCGCTGGTCGGCGCGGGCCAGATCGCGCTGTCCACACCCGAGTCCACGATCGCCCGGGCACCGTCGAGGAAGGCGTCGTAGGTGTTCATCTTCGGGTCGTCCGGATCGAGCCCGGCCTTGGCGAAGAGATCCTTGTTGTACATGACCATGACCGGGTTCGATTTCCACGGCAGCTGGTAGAACGACCCGTCGGTCTGGTACGACGAGACATCGCCGCCGCGAGCGGTGATGTAGTCGGTTCCACCGTCCATGGTGCTCAAATCGACGAGACCGCCCTGCTTGACCCAGCCGGAGACCGCGGCGGGGGCGATGTTGTAGACCAGGCACGGCGCGGTCCCGGCGGTGATGGCAGCCGTGATGGCCTCCTCCGAGGAGGATGCGGCCGGGATCTCCTGCGCCGTCACCTGCTGATCGGGGTGCTCGTCGTTCCAGGCGGCGACGACCGACTTGCCCCAGGCGAGCTCCTGCTCGTTGTTGGAGAGCCAGATCGTGATGTCACCGGTGCCGTCGGCGGAACTGGTGTCGGCCCCTCCCGACGAACAGCCCGCGAGGGCAGCCGTTGCCAGCAGCGTCACCGCTCCGAAGGCAGCGGTGGTGCGGATCCTCTTCATGATTTCCTCCTTGATGCGTCAGGGTTCGCGGGTGCCGAGGTGCTCGCCCTGAAGTGCACGACATTGCAGTCGATGAGCTCGGTCCTCGGCCGCGCGCCGAGGATGTCGGCGCGAAGCAGTCTGGCGGCGGCGCGACCGCGCGCCGCCGGATCGGATGACACGCTCGTCAGCGCGGGTGACATGTGTGCGGCGAGGTGGTCGTCGTCGAAGCCGGCGATCGCCAGCTCGCGGGGCACGGCCACGCCCTGCGACCGCGCGTAGGACAGTCCGGCGATGGCCATCGTGTCGTTGGAGTAGACGATGGCGGTCGGCGGTTGCGGCAGAGCGAGCAGCTCTGCGGTGCGGTCCCGGCCGCTGCCTGCCGTGAAGTCGCCCTCGCGGAGCAGCGAAGCGTCGCCGATCGCGTCGACGTAGGCATCCGCTCTGGCCTTGGAGTGCACGTAGTCCAGCGGGCCCGACACGTGGGCGATCCTCGTGTGGCCCTGTTCGTGCAGGTGTGCGATGATCTCGCGGACGGGGGCGCCGTCGTCGGTGCGCACGCAGGAGAAGTCGTGCTCCTGGTCGTAGGCGCCGACGATCACGGTGGGCACGCCGAGCTCCGTGAGCAACGGGACCCGCCAGTCTTCGACGCGCAGATCCAGCAGGATCGCACCGTCGGCGCGACCGTGCGACATGGCCCGGTACGCGCGTTCCTCGGCATCACGGTCGGCGACGACCTGCAGCAGAAGCGCAGTGTCCGTCTCGGCGAGCACTGATTCGACGCCGGCGATGAAAGCGGGGAAGAAGGAGTCGTTGGCGATGACCTGCGGATCCCGCGCGAGGACGACACCGACGGCGTTCGCGCGGCTGGTCGCCAACGAGCGCGCGCTCTGGCTGGGAACCCAGTTCAGCCGCTCGACGGCCGCGAGCACGCGCGCCCTGGTCGCCTCGGAGACCGGTCGGTTGCCGCTGAGGGCATGCGAGACCGTGGCCTTGGTGACGCCCGCTTCACGAGCGACATCGGCGATCGTCGGACGGGACATCGCACCTCCTGCGACCGGTGCATCGGATCTGTTGAACCGGTTTGAGCCTTAAGAATAAACCGGTTTGATCACGGTGTCAAAACAGCCGGGCCGCGGCGTCCCGTCTCCGATATCCGGTCGCCCGAACGGCGGACGCGGAAGGGGCCCGCTCAGTTTCTCGAACGGGCCCCTTCCGCGTCGGTGCGACGACCGCTGCTTAGTCCGCGGCCAGGGAGGCCGCGCCGATGATCCCGGAGGCGTTGCGGTGCACCGCTGCGACGATGGGGGTCTTCAGCTCCAGCAGGGGAAGGAATTTCTCCGGATGCTTGGAGACCCCGCCGCCGACGACGAACAGGTCCGGGCTGAAGAGGAACTCGACATGGCTGTAGAACTCCTGCAGACGCGCGGACCAGTCCTCCCAGGACAGGTCCTCGCGGTCCATCGCCGAGTACGCCGTCCAGCGTTCTATGGATTCGCCCTTGCGGTTGAGATGACCGAGCTCGGTGTTGGGGATCAGCACACCGTCGTACAGGAAGGCCGATCCGATGCCGGTGCCGAGCGTGGTGAGGATGGTCAGTCCCCTGGCATCCCTCGCCGCACCGTGGCGGGCCTCGGCGACGCCGGCCGCGTCCGCGTCGTTGACGAACGCGATGTGACGGCCCAGCCCGTCCTCGAAGAACTTCTCCGCCTCGAAGTCCACCCAGTCCTTGGCGACGTTCGCGGCGGACAGAGTCCTGCCGTGCTTGACGATCGCGGGGAAGGCCACACCGAGGGGCAGCTCGGAATCGGTCACGCCGAGGGTGCCCAGCACCTCCCGCACGGTATCCAGCACATCCGCCGGGCGAGCACCCTTCGGCGTGTCCACCCGGATGCGCTCGGAGTCGAGCGTGCCGTGCTCGAGGTTGACGATTGCTGCCTTGATGCCGGTGCCGCCGATGTCGACGCCGATTGCCTGCTGTGCCATGCGGAATAGCCTATCCAGGTCCCCATGCACGATTAGGATCGTGACAGATCGCGACGAAGGAGCGAGCATGTCCGACGGTGACGGGAAGTACTGGTTCAACCTCAGCACCCGAGAGGTGGAGTTCGGCATGCAGTCGCCGGCGGTGGATCGCGTCGGACCGTTCGACAGCGCCGAGGAGGCGGCGAATGCTCCGGAGCTGCTGCGCGAGCGCTCGCGCGCGTGGGCCGCCGATGATGCCGCAGAGGACTCCTGGGGCGCGCAGAGCACACCGAAGAGCGGAGACGAGGAGTGAGCATGGACAAGCAGCGCGACTTCGTTCTGCGCACCATCGAGGAGCGCGGCGTGAAGTTCGTCCGCCTCTGGTTCACGGACGTCATCGGCACGCTCAAGTCCGTCGCGATCGCTCCGGCCGAGGTGGAGGGGGCCTTCGCAGAGGGCATCGGCTTCGACGGGTCGGCGATCGAGGGTCTGACCCGCACGTTCGAATCCGACCTGCTCGCGCGTCCGGACCCGTCGACGTTCCAGATCCTGCCGTGGCGGGGCGAGGTCGATCCCACCGCGCGCATGTTCTGCGATCTGACCACGCCGGACGGGCGCCCCGCGGTGTCGGACCCGCGCAATGTCCTCCGCCGTGCACTCGCGAAGGCGGCGGACGCCGGATTCACGTTCTACACGCATCCCGAGATCGAGTTCTATCTGCTCAAGTCCGCGCAGTTCGGTGCGGACGGGCCCGTGCCGGTGGACTCCGCGGGCTACTTCGACAACGTCCCCGGCGGCACCGCGCACGACTTCCGCCGCAGCGCCGTGCGGATGCTGGAGGACCTCGGCATCTCCGTGGAGTACAGCCACCACGAAGGCGGCCCGGGCCAGAACGAGATCGACCTGCGGTACGCCGACGCCCTCACCATGGCGGACAACATCATGACCTTCCGCACGGTCGTCAAGGAGGTGGCGATCGAGCAGGGCGTCTACGCGACGTTCATGCCCAAGCCACTGAACAACCACCCCGGCAGCGGCATGCACACGCACCTGTCGCTGTTCGAGGGAGATGTGAACGCGTTCTTCGAGGCGGGCGCCGAGTACCAGCTGTCCCTCACCGGGCGGAGGTTCATCGCGGGCCTGCTTCGTCATGCCAACGAGATCGCCGCCGTGACCAATCAGTTCGTGAACTCCTACAAGAGGCTGTGGGGCGGCGACGAGGCGCCCAGCTTCGTGACCTGGGGGCACGCCAACCGTTCCGCCCTCGTGCGTGTGCCGATGTACAAGCCCAACAAGGGCCAGTCGACCCGCATCGAATACCGCGCGCTGGACTCCGCCGCCAACCCGTATCTCGCATACGCGCTCATGCTGGCAGCGGGTCTGAAGGGCATCGAGGAGGAGTACGAGCTGCCGCCGGAGGCCGAGGACAACGTGTGGTCGCTCAGCGACTCGGAGCGTCGCGCGCTGGGCTATGCCCCGTTGCCGGCGAGCCTGGACCACGCCCTGGAGTACATGCAGGACTCGGAGCTGGTCGCCGAGACCCTCGGGGAGCAGGTGTTCAACTACGTGCTGCTGAACAAGCGCAAGGACTGGGAGGCGTATCGCGGTCAGGTCACGCCGTTCGAGCTGCAGAACGATCTCGGGCTGCTCTGAGCGGCGGCCATGGCACGACCTGAAGCGTCCGTCTCGCTGTCGGCGCTGGCCCGGCTCGGCTTCGTCGAGCTGACGGCCGCGTCGGCGGCGCTGACCGAGCTGTCCGCACTGACCGGCATGGAGCGCTCCGACCTGGTCACCGGTCCGGCTCCGGCGGATCCGGACGGCGCGCTCGCCGGACTCCTGCGCATCGCCCGCCGGGACACCGCGCGCGTGCAGGCCGTGATGCAGGATCCGGATGCCCGCGTCGCGGCGTGGCGCGTGCTGGGCGTCTCCTCGGGACTCGCGGACTTCTTCGCCCGCAGACCTGACCAGTTCGAAGCGGCGGCCCTGCTGCGCACCGACGTGCCGACTCCGCAGGAGCTCGTGGCGCGTCTGCAGGCATCCGTCGACGCCGTGGAGGGCTTCGCCCGCGCAGCGCGTCCGGAGACGGCGCTGCGGGTCGCATACCGGAGATGCCTGGCCGAGATCGTCGCCGCCGATACGGCGTCCGCCGAGCCCGCAGCGGCGATCGACGCCGTTTCCGCAGCACTGGCCGATGCGGCGGCGGCGGCACTGGAGGCCGCCCTCGCCGTCGCACGCACCGCGGTGGCGGAGGCCTCCGGCAACCGGGACGAGGTCGTCGCCACCCGACTGGCGATCATCGGCATGGGCAAGGCCGGGGCGCGCGAGCTGAACTACGTCAGCGACGTCGACGTGATCTTCGTGGCCGGCAGCTCCGACGAGGACGTGCTCGGCGAACCCCGCGCCATCGACATCGCCACCCGGCTCGCTCGCGAGACCATGCGGGTGCTCTCCGGCATCGACGCCGAACCGCCGCTGTGGGAGGTGGACGCCGCCCTGCGGCCGGAGGGGAAGCAGGGCGCGCTGGTGCGCTCCCTCGCCTCGCACGTCGCCTACTACGACCGCTGGGCGAAGAGCTGGGAGTTCCAGGCGCTGCTCAAGGCGCATCCGATCGCCGGGGACGCGGAGCTCGGAGCCGCGTACATCGAGGCCGTGCAGCCGAAGGTGTGGCACAGCGCCGAGCGGGAGGACTTCGTCGAGAGCGTGCAGGCCATGCGCGAGCGCGTCACCGACAACATCCCCGCGGAGGACATCCCGTACCAGCTCAAGCTCGGGCCCGGTGGTCTGCGCGACATCGAGTTCACCGTGCAGCTGCTGCAGCTCGTCCACGGGGTCGACGACGGGAGCCTGCGCACCCGCGGCACCCTGACCTCGCTGGACGCCCTCGTGGCGGGCGGCTACATCGGACGCGCGGAGGGCGCGGCGTTCGCCGAGCAGTACCGCACCCTCAGGCTGCTCGAGCATCGACTGCAGTTGCACGAGCTCACCCGGACCCACCTCATGCCGCGCGACGCGGACGGGCTGCGGCGTCTCGCCCGCGCGACCGGGCTGGCTGAATCCGCCACCGCGCTGCAGACGCTGTGGGATGAGCTGCGGCGTGATGTGCGGGAGCAGCACGTGCGCCTGTTCTACCGTCCCCTGCTCGCCGCCGTCGCCTCGTTGCCGGCGGAGGAGCGCGTGCTCACCGCAGGCCAGGCGGAGTCCCGACTGGCGGCCATCGGCTTCCGCGACCCGGCGGGTGCGCTGCAGCACATCGCCGCCCTGACCTCCGGTCTCAGCCGCAAGTCCACCATCCAGCGGCATCTCATGCCGGTCATGCTGCGGTGGTTCGCCGAGGGCACCGACCCCGACTACGGCCTCGTCTCGTTCCGGCGCATCAGCGAGCGGCTCGGCGACACCCACTGGTTCCTGAGGATGCTGCGGGACTCCTCGGGGGCAGCGGAACGGCTCACGCGCGTGCTGTCGAGCTCGCGGTACGTCGGTGAGCTGATGGAGTGGATCCCGGAGTCCGTTGCATGGCTGGACAGCCAGAGCTCACTGCGGCCGCGAGGAGCGTCGGCCCTCGACGAGGAGGCGCGCGCCATCCAGACCAGGCACACCACGACCGGGGCCGCACTGCGCGCCGTCCGCGCGCTGCGACGCAGGGAACTGCTGCGCACCGCGATGGGAGCCGTGCTCGACCACATCGGGGTGGATGAGATGGCTCGGGCGCTCACCGACATCACCGACGCCGCGATCCAGGCGGCGCTGCGCGCGGTCCGCCGCGAGGTCGTCGCCCCCGAGGACGACGCACTGGATTTCTCGATCATCGCGATGGGTCGATTCGGCGGTGCGGAGCTGGGCTTCGGCTCGGATGCCGATGTGCTCTTCGTCTACGACCCGAACGGCGTGGAGCCGCAGAGGGCCCATCAGCTGGCATCCCGGATCGTCGCGGGGCTCCGCGAGCATCTCACCGACCACCGCGTGCCACTGGAGCTGGACGCCGGTCTTCGGCCGGAAGGCCGCAACGGACCGATCGTGCGGACCCTGGAGGCATACACGCAGTACTACCGGCGCTGGTCGCTGTCGTGGGAGGCGCAGGCCCTGCTGCGTGCGCGGGGGGTCGCCGGCAGCGCGAAGCTCATCGGCCGATTCATGGAGCTCGCCGACGGCATCCGCTTCCCCGAGCACATCTCCGCGCAGGACGTCCGTGAGATCAAGCGCATCAAGGCCCGGGTGGAGGGGGAGAGGCTGCCGCAGGGCGCGGACCCGCGTCGGCATCTCAAGCTCGGACCCGGCACGCTCAGCGATGTCGAGTGGATGGTGCAGGTGCTGCAGCTGCAGCACGGGCACAGGGTGCCCGATCTGCGCACAACCTCCACGCTGCAGGCTCTGGACGCCGCAGTGCTCGCGGACCTGCTGCCCGCGACGTCCGCGGAGCGGCTGCGCGAGGCATGGGTGCTCTCCAGCAGGCTGCGCTCGGCCATGACGCTGCTGACGGGGCGCACCCGTGACGTGCTGCCGACGGATCATCGTGAACTCGATGGCGTGGGCAGGCTGCTGGGGTATCCGGACAGAGGGGCGGTGCTGCTGGAGGAGGACTACCTGCGGATCACACGACGTGCCCGCCGGGTCTTCGAGAAGCAGTTCTACGGCTGACGCGCGGGAGCAGGGACAGGGCCCGTCGTCGCGAGCACGCGCCGTTCCCCTCCCTCGCAACGGGAGGCGCCTTCATACCCTCCCCGTCCTCGGCGCTCGGCGAGCTCGGGAGGAAGCGGTCTCCCGGTGACCGGGACGCTCAGACCCCGTAGTAGAGCTCGTACTCGAACGGATGCGGGCGCTGGGCCATCGGAAGGATCTCGTTGTCGTACTTGTACTGGATCCAGGTCTGGATGAGCTCCTCGGTGAAGACGCCGCCGTCGAGCAGGAAGGCATGGTCGGCACGCAGCGCCTCCAGGGAGTCCAGCAGCGAGTTGGGCACCTGAGGGATGTTCGCGGCCTCCTCGGGAGGAAGCTCGTACAGGTCCTTGTCGATGGGCTCCATCGGCTCGATGCGGTTCTTGATGCCGTCCAGGCCCGCCATCAGTTGCGCGGCGAAGGCCAGGTACGGGTTGCCGGACGCATCCGGCACGCGGAACTCGATGCGCTTGGCCTTGGGGTTCGAGCCGGTCAGCGGGATGCGGATGGCCGCTGAGCGGTTGCCGGCGGAGTACGCCAGGTTCACCGGCGCTTCGAAGTGCTTGACCAGACGGTGGTAGCTGTTGAGGGTCGGGTTCGTGAAGGCGAGCACGGCGTCGGCGTGCTTGAGCAGCCCGCCGATGTACCAGCGGGCGATGTCGCTGAGCTGCCCGTAGCCGGCCTCGTCGAAGAACAGCGGCTCGCCGTCCAGCCACAGCGACTGGTGGGTGTGCATGCCCGAGCCGTTGTCGCCGTACAGCGGCTTGGGCATGAAGGTGACGGTCTTGCCCCACTCCTCCGCGGTGTTCTTGATGATGTACTTGAACTTCAGCACGTCATCCGCCGCGCGGACCATGGTGTCGAAGCGGTAGTTGATCTCCTGCTGGCCCGCGGTTCCGACCTCATGGTGCGATCTCTCGAGGTGGAAGCCGGCATCGATGAGGCGCAGCGTCATGTCATCGCGCAGATCCGCCGTCTTGTCCACGGGGGAGACGGGGAAGTAACCGCCCTTGAACGGGGTCTTGTTGCCGAGGTTGCCACCCTCCTCCTCGCGGCCGGAGTTCCACGCGGCCTCCTCGGAGTCGATGCGGTAGAAGCTCTCCCCGGCGGTCACCGAGTAGCGCACGTCGTCGAAGATGTAGAACTCCGCCTCGGGCGCGAAGAACGCCGTGTCGGCGATGCCCGTCGCGGCGAGGTGCTTCTCGGCCTTCTTGGCGACCTGACGCGGATCCTTCGCGTAGATCTCGCCCGTGCGGGGGTTGTAGATGTCGAAGACCATGATGAGGGTCTTCGCCTCGCGGAACGGGTCGAGGTACGCCGTGGTGACATCGGGGATCAGCTGCATGTCCGACTCGTGGATGCTGGCGAAGCCCCGGATCGAGGAGCCGTCGAACAGCTGGCCGTCTCGGAAGAAGTCCTCGTCGACCGTGGACGCCGGGATGTTGAAGTGCTGCTGCACGCCGGGCAGGTCGGTGAAGCGGACGTCGAGGAACTTGACGTCGTGCTCCTCGATGAAGCGAAGGACCTCTGCGGCCTCTGTGAACATGTACGACTCCTGATCGGGTATCGGCTGGATCAACCTTACGCAGGTTATGCACTCGGAGTTTCTCAGCCGTGTCTGTCGTGTTTCGGGCATGTTACGTGTCCTCGGTAGGCTGGAGCGGTGAACGACTACCCCGGCGAACGCCTCGGACTGCCCGCGAGCGGACCGCGCAGCATCGCCCGCGTCGGGCGCCGGATCGGTGCGCTGGCGATCGACTACTTCGCCGCGACCGTCATCGCGATCGGCTTCCTGGGGTACGACCAGTTCGCCCTGCCTGCCGATGCGGGCTGGCGGCAGTTCGCGCCCATGATGGTCTTCGCGGTGCTGCAGATCCTGTTCATCCCGACGGCCGGAGGCAGCCCGGGGCATCGGATCCTGGGCATGCGGGTCGTGCGTTTCGGCGGAGGCTGGGTGGGACTGTGGCGACCTCTCGTGCGCACACTGCTGCTGGTGGTGGTCATCCCCGCGGTGATCTGGGACGCCGATCAGCGGGGTCTGCACGACAAGCTGGCCGGAACCGTGCTGATCCGCTCCTGAGGCGGCTCAGGTCCTTCCACGATTGCGGCGGCGAGTCTCGCGCGGGGCGCGGCCGCCCAGGAAGGACTTGGCCGGATCCACGACGAACCCGCGCCTCAGCACCTGGCGGCCGATCAGCATCCGGAAGCCCATCTCGTCCCGGTTGGTGAGAGTCACCTCGCCCTGCACATCGTGACCGACCAGCCGCATCCTCAGGACGACCACGATCCGGTGCTCGGCGTGGCCCGATGAGCTGCGCACGGCGCGACGGTCGTGAACCGGGCACTCGTGCGCCACGGCATCCGCCCTCGTCTCCTGCCAGGGGTGCACGGCGAACCGCACCCACTCCTCGCCGTCCCGAGTGAACTCGGTCACGTCGAACGCGTGCAACGACGAGGTCCGGGCGCCGGTGTCGATCTTCGCCTTGATCCAGTCGACGCCCAGATCGGGCAGGCTCACCCATTCACGCCATCCCGTGGTCGTGTTTGAATGGGAGGACCGGTTCACCCCTACATCCTGGCAGGAAGCATCTGTGAAGATCGCCGTCCTCTCGCGGGCACCGCAGTCGTACTCCACGCAGCGTCTTCGCGCGGCCGCGCAGCAGCGCGGGCATGCCGTGAAAGTGCTGAACACCCTGAAGTTCGCGATCGATCTGACCGCCGACGCGCCGGACCTGTTCTTCCGCGGGAGGCAGCTCAGCGACTATGACGCGATCCTGCCGCGGATCGGCAGCTCCATCACCTACTTCGGCACCGCGGTGGTGCGGCAGTTCGAGCAGATGGACGTCTACACGCCCAACACGGCCGACGGCATCTCCAGCGCCCGCGACAAGCTGCGTGCGAACCAGATCCTGTCCCGCCACAGCATCGCCATGCCGCCGACGGCATTCGTGCGCAATCGTGCGGATGTGCGTCCCGCCATCGAGCGGGTCGGCGGTGCTCCCGTCGTCATCAAGCTGCTCGAGGGCACGCAGGGGATCGGAGTGATCCTCGCGCCGCAGGTGAAGGTCGCCGAGGCCATCATCGAGACGCTGCACTCCACCAAGCAGAACGTGCTCATCCAGAAGTTCATCGCCGAGAGCCGAGGTCGTGACATCCGTGCGCTGGTGGTGGGCGATCGAGTCGTCGCCGCGATGCGGCGCGTCGCCGACGGAGACGAGTTCCGCTCCAACGTGCACCGCGGCGGTCGAGTGGAGCCGGTCAGCCTCGACCCGGCGTACGAGCAGACGGCCGTGCGCTCCGCGCAGATCATGGGACTGCGCGTGGCCGGTGTCGACATGCTCGAGAGCGATGACGGGCCGCTGGTGATGGAGGTCAACTCGTCGCCGGGCCTGCAGGGCATCGAGGCCGCCACCGAGCTGGACGTCGCCGGCGCCATCATCGACTACATCGCCGGTCAGGTGGCCTTCCCCGACATCGACATCCGTCAGAGGCTCAGCGTGTCCACGGGCTACGGCGTCGCCGAACTGGTCATCCACGCCGGTGCGGGACAGGTCGGAAAGCAGCTCGGGGACCTCGGCCTGTGGGATCGGGACATCACCGTCCTCACTCTGCACCGCGGCGTCGGGGCGATCCCCAATCCGCGCAAGCATGTGGTGCTGGAGGCGGAGGATCGGCTGCTGTGCTTCGGGAGGCTCGAGGAGATGCGCACGATGATCCCGGAGCGCCGACGTCGTCGGCCCCGTGTCCGACGCCTGCCGAAGGAGCCGCTGGGGGACTGAACGCCCTCCTGCTCCGGCCGGGTGCTCAGCGGGGGCGCGGTGCGCGCGCCTTCGCAGGGTCGATGCCCTTCGGAATGGGGAGGGAGGACAGCGACTGCGACACGGACTCGATCCGGCGGATGACGGCGGCCATCGTCGACTTGTCGATCGCCTTGGGAAGCTTCTTGATGGTCTTGGCCAGCTCCGAGATGTGCACATCGTCCTCACCGTGTCCGACGTACAGCACGGTCACCGGTACGCCGTGTGCGACGCGCTGCGCCTTCTGCCGCTCCTCGTTGACCAGACGCGTCAGACGGCCGCGGGAGCCCTCGCCGACGACGACGATGCCGCCGCGCCCGATCGCCCGGTAGACGGCCTCCTGCGTCTTCGGGTTGATGCCGACCGGGGTGTCCGAGGACTGCCAGTTGCGTCCCAGGCTGGTGCTGAGCACGTGACCGCCGGCCCCCGGCATCCCGTCGATCTTGGCGTACATGGCCTTCGTCGACAGCCGGGTCATGAGGAACATCGCTCCGAGGACGCCGAACATGAGGCCGGTGATGGCCCACAGCACCAGGGAGAGCACGGCACCGCCGCCGAAGACGTAGCCGAGGATCAGGCCGACCAGCACGCCGGCGATGAGGATGGCAAGCTGTGCCCAGGGCAGCCAGCCGTAGACCTCCCGGGTGAACCGGAACAGCGAACGGATCTGCGAGAAGAAGCCAGGGCGCTTCTCCGCTGCGGGAGCACTTTTTGCCATGCTCACAGCCTACCGAGTGAACGCCGTTCGTTCTCTCTGCACAACCGCGCCCCTGAGACGGGCTGTCCACAACCGCCGGGATGACGCTGTTCCGGTGTGATCGCACGCGCTGTCATGGACGCATGGACGACGCAGGGGAGTTCCCGGTGCCGGGGCTCGGATCGAGCACGAGCCCGGATTCCGATCCGGATGCCGACCGCGATCCGAATCCGGATGCGAGGGGGCCCTCCCGCATCGAGCTCGTGCCGGGGGCCCATCGGGTCATTCGTCTGCTGTACGGCACGGAGTCGCCGTACCCGGGAGCCCTCGTCCGCGACGGGGACGGGCAGCGGGTATGCGTCGATGCGGCGGCGGCCGAGACGGGGCTGTGGGACTTCGCGTCCGCGGAGCACGTCGTGGGAGTGCGCGACGTGCTGCGCACGGCCGACGGGCACGGAGCGCTGCTGCCGTGGTGCATCGAGCCCGTGGCGGTGTTCCTCGCCAGGCGGGAGGCCGCGGGGCGTCCGCTGAGCTCCGGGGAGGTGACGACGCTGGTGGGGAGCCTGCTGCGGGGGACGACCGAGGTCGGCGCTACGCCGCTTCGCGGACGCTGGTGGCTCGATGACCGCGCGCGACCGCTGTTCGCGCCGGGGGAGGGCGTGACGTGCGGGGAGGCCGCCGCGGGACTGGTCGAGAGGATCGGCGCCACCTGCTCGGACCGGGCGCTGCAGCGGGTGCTCACGAGGATTCGAGACGGGCTCGCCGATCATCGGGTGGTGCAGCGTGCCCTCGACGGCTGGGAGCGGGAGCTCATGGATCTGGCCGCGCCTCGTGCTCTGGAGCAGCGGGTGTACGCCCCGGAGAGGGTTCAGGAGATTCCGCTGCACCGTGCGCGAGGTCCGCAGGACCCGCGTGCGGGAGAACGCGGGTCTCCGCGGGAGCATCGGATGGGCGAGCGGCTCGCGCGGGCGGCGGAGGGAGTGCGAAGAGCGGTGTCCGCGCTCCGCGAACGAATGCTCGGACGCGGACGGCCGGTGGTGGGTTCCTTCTACGCGACGGAGCGACCCACCGCCGCGGATGCGCCCAGGACCCCGAGGAGGCGGATGCTCCTGGTCGCGGGAGCCGCTGCCGCTGCGGTGCTCCTGGGCGGTCTGCTGTGGCCGGCCGGCGGTGGGCAATCGTCCCCGTCTCCCGCTGCGGTGGCCGAGACGACGCGGCTCCACGCGCCTGCGGAGGGCGGGGCGGATCCTGAAGGGCGTGGATCGGCCCGAACGCCGTCGCCGACCGCTTCCATACCGACGGACCTCGCGCAGACCGCGCGGGCGCTGCTGAAGGAGGCCGCGCGGTGCACGCACGAGGGTGATCCGCAGTGCGCGAGGGCCGTTGTGGCCGGCAGCGCTCCGACGGTCTTGGAGCGAGTGGGGCCGGATGCCGACGGTCGGGATGCCGCGGTCATCGAGGACTACGGGGATGTGGCCGTGATACGACTGGCCGAGACGTCCGCGCGCAGCGAGCAGATGCTCGTCCTTGAGCGCGCAGAAGACGGATGGCTGGTCCGCGACGTGTACGACGTCGCCGACCAG